>JAFDJA010000011.1 GCA_019307745.1 Deltaproteobacteria bacterium
CCCCTTGATATTCTTGTGGCGTCCCCAAGGGGATTTGAACCCCTGTCGCAGGCGTGAAAGGCCTGTGTCCTGGACCAGGCTAGACGATGGGGACACTATCAACTTTTATTGTTTATAGTGTTAAAATGGTCATCGCCGAGGAATTCACCTCAGAGTGGGCCCATAAATTTTTAAAATGAGTGGGCCGTGCGAGAATCGAACTCACGACCAACGGATTAAAAGTCCGCTGCTCTACCTGCTGAGCTAACGGCCCGGATAAACTGAAATAAATTATCTAGCAGTTGAAAGGGCGCTTGTCAAAGACTTTTTGAACCACGAAACACACGAAACACACGAAAAACATAAGAGACCAGAGTCGGGAGATGGAAAGTCAGACATCATGAGCGAAATTGTTGCGGCGAAGAGGTTAGTCCTGCAAGGCCCTCTTTGCTCAGATACTGAAAGGTCGGTTTTTTGATAAAGTCATCCACTGAAAGGCCGGAGAACATACGGGCACATTGACCAGTGGGTAGGACATGGTTCGTGCCTGACGCGTAATCGCCAACCGGAACCGGGGCAAACGGGCCCATAAAGATAGATCCCGCGTGCTTGATGCTGTTTAGTGTAATAAACGGGTCCTTAGTGAGGATCTGGAGGTGCTCTGCCGCGTATTCGTTAGTGAAATCAAGAGCTTGTTGCATGTCTTCCGCGATCATCACATAGGAATGCTTGGTCAGTGATGATTCGAATATTTCTTTCCTGGGCAGGGTTTCAAACTCTTTATTGATCTTATCACAAACATCCTTTGCGAGCTTTTCATCTGTTGTTACCAGGACAGCGGCTGAGTCCGGGTCATGCTCCACCTGGGATAGGAAGTCAACAGTGATAAGATCTACATTCCCTGACTCATCAGCCAGAATCAATGACTCGCTGGGGCCTGCTGGAGAGTCAATATCCACCTGGCCGTATACGACCATCTTTGCGGCGGTCACGTACTTGTTTCCAGGTCCCACTATTTTATCCACCCTGGGCATGGTCTCTGTCCCATATGCAAGCCCTGCCACACCCCATGGCCCCCCTACCTTGAAGACCCTGTCACACTGAGTTATATCAGCGGCAACCAGGGTGGCCGGATTTGCCTTCATACCCTTGCCCGGGACAGTGACTGCCACGACATTCTTCACGCCCGCGACCTTTGCCGGCAACACGGTCATAAGGATTGAGCTGGGATATACAGCCCTTCCGCCAGGGATATAACAGCCTACTATATCCATGGGCCTTGTGATCCTTCCGGCCAGGATACCATCTGTTATCTCAATGGACCACATCTCCCTTTCCTTTTGAGCTGTATGGAATTTGATGATGTTTTCTGCCGCCTTTTTCAGGCAGTCCACCACCTGGGGGTCCACCTCCTTATATGCCTGTTCAATCTCCTCTCTTGTGACCTCAAGGTCAGTTGAAGATATGTCCTCTTTGTGCTTTTTATAATGAGTAAGTGCAACAGCGTCTCCATTATCACGGACGTCTTCGACAATCTTGCGTGTGTCATCATATATGGAAGATATATCCTCCATGGATCTCTTCATGATGTTCTTTTTCCTGTCTGAGGACAAGTCATTTATTTTTTCTGGTTTTAGGATCATTGGTAATCTGTACTCCTTTCTCGATATTATAGCATAGTCAATTCAGATGGTCGCGGGAATAAACACGAAAATCCGCTATTAGCAGGCATTTTTGTTTTGTGGTGTATCAGCCTTTTGATATTCTGTAGTAGTCCCGCAGCGCGTCTTTTGTGCTCTGAAACGCGAGGTCGTCCCATGGGATTTCATCTCTGCTGAAAAGCCTGAACTCCTGAGACTCATCTCCCGCGATCAGTTCTCCCGAGATGTATTCTGCCACATAAAACACAAGGGCCGTTTTTTCGCCGGAATATGAATATACGCCCAAAAGCCTTTTAATCCGCGTCCTGATTCCGCATTCCTCCATGGTTTCCCTTACTGCAGCGGCTTCAATGACCTCACCCTGATCCACATATCCGCCCGGGACTACCCATTTGCCACGGCCAGGATTAATATCTCTTTTCAGGAGCACTATCTGTCCGTCAATATCAATGACTGAGCATGCAACCAGCTTAGGGTCCTGATAAAACACAAAACTGCATTCCTTGCAGACGAGCCTGGCGGGTTCATGATCTTTCAGCATTACCTGTTTCAGTCTTCCCCCGCATACCGGGCAGAAGAGGAATTGGAATTCACGTTTCGTCAAGCAGTTCCTTTATAGTAAAATATCATAAGTGTATTTTGCAACCGTTTTACGGGTTTAATCAGCCCCAAAGGTCGATTGTTTGACATCTCTTATCAAATATGCGATCTTTTGCCAATAACTAATTAGAATCAAAGGCCATTTTATAGAGGGGAAGGATTTTATGTCCCTTACAAAGACTGGACTTATAGAAAGCCTAGTTGAGAATGTGCGTATGAAGGGACAGAAAAGACCCAGACAGCAGTTCCTTTTTTCAGAGCTTAATTATACTTCTTTGAGCAGAGAGAGGGCAACAGTCCTGATGAATGCCTGCCTGGATATAATGAAAAAGACCCTGGAAAAGGGAGAACTGGTTCGCATTTCCGGGTTTGGAACCTTTCGAGTCCGATCCAAAGGGGCACGAAAAGGCAGAAATTTCAGGACCGGAGAAGAGATAATGATACAACCCCGCCGCATAGTAACATTTCATGCCTCAAGGAATCTGAAAGACAAGATCAATCTCTGCCAATAGGACATTCAGGATGGGTCTGATCTAAATATTTCTTGCAACTTGGGACTTCAAAGTATAAAGATATGCCTTGTTTGGAAATGATCTATTATTTATCAAAGAGGTTGTAAACATGACCGTTTTATCTGTCCTGCCCTTGCTGGCATTGCCTGCTGCCAGCGCATCTGATTCCGCCCTTGGAGGCAATGTCATCCAGATGTTTATTCACGCAGGACTGGTTGTAAAGCTTGTTCTTCTGATACTCATGGCCTTTTCAGTGGTGTCATGGGCTATTATCCTCACCAAGTGGCGATTTTTTAGGGACGCCCTATATGAAACCGACTATTTCCTTGATATTTTCTGGGAAACCTCCGAGTTCTCAAATATATATAATGAGTGCGAAGACCTGGACCGCAGTCCGGTTGCCCAGGTTTTTAAGTCAGGATATTCTGAACTCAAGCGAATGATGAAGATCCATAATCTCTCTGAAGAGACAGACGTGGGTATGGATGGCCTGACCGAATATGTGGAGAGGTCCCTCAGAAAGGCGACTATTTTTCAGACTGGCAGGATGGAAAAGGCCCTTTCATTTCTGGCAACAACGGGGAATACTGCCCCTTTTATTGGACTTTTCGGCACTGTCTGGGGGATAATGGAATCCTTCAGGGGGATAGGGATGAGCGGTTCAGCTAGCCTGGCGGTGGTTGCCCCTGGTATCGCGGAGGCGCTTATCGCCACTGCAGCCGGGTTGGGAGCTGCTATTCCCGCTGTTGTGGCTTACAATTATTTTAGCAGCAGGGTCGCTGGAATAAGGACAGAAATGAACACCTTTTCCGCGGATTTTCTTGCACTTGTTGAGAGGCAGATTCTGAAGAAAAATTTATCCGCTAAAAAAGATTAAGGTTAGGCGTGCGGTCTATGGTATTCGGCAACGATTATGAGAAAAAAATGATGTCCGATATCAATATTACTCCTTTTGTGGATGTAATGCTGGTATTGCTGATTATATTTATGGTCACGGCCCCGTTGATGACACAGGGTGTGGATGTCAATCTTCCTGACACCGAGTCTGCCAGTATCAAGTCCTCTGAAGACCCCCTGACCCTTACGCTGAACAAGGACAGGAAGGTCTTTCTGGAAAATAGTGTCATTGGGATCGCGGATCTGGATACCAAGCTTAAAAATATCTTTAAGTACCGAAAAAACAAGGAGATTCTCCTGAGGGCTGATGAGGAACTTCCATATGGGTTTGTGATTGAGGTAGTTGCCTTGGTCAAAAAGGCAGGAGTTGATAAGCTTGGCATGGTTACTGAACCGGTGCATTGAGGCGGGGATGTTAATCCCCGGATATCAGGTGCTTGATTCGGGATTTTCTGGAGGCACCAGGCCTTTAGCAGGTTTTTTAACTTCAGGCACTTTTAGATATTTTAGGCATTTATCGCATGTCAGCACAAACTTATGAAAATCCCAATTATGCATTGGACGAAGGTATGCGGCCGATGCTGGCGTTGTCGGTAATTCTGCATATTGTTGCATTTTTATCTCTCATTCTTATTCCGGAATCCTTTTCAATCAGGGATGTTGATAGAATTGTGTATGAGGTGAACCTGGTAGAGTTTCCCTCTTCAGGCAAGTTTACAGCATCAGCGCCCTCTTCTGATGGACCGGCAAAAAAAACGACAGTACCAAAGAGCACTCATGCAACCCGGCTTAAGCCGTCCAAAAAGATTGAGGCTCCAAAGATTATAGCCCCAAAGACGGCTACCAGGATAACGTCAACAAAAAAAGATGATCCCTCTGACCTGATTGACAAGGCCATCTCTGAGAAAGAGGAGATCGTCGAAACAGAAGATAATAAAAGAGACCATCTTGCTGATGCCCTTGCTGACCTTGAAAAAGAGGTAAAATCACAAAAACCCCCTTCAGCAGACAGCTCCCACCTGGACAAGGCCCTCGCAGATATTCAAAAGAGCGCCAAAGCCCGGGGCAGGGAAACAGTCAGAACAGGTGGTACTGTTATTACCGGACCCGTCATTGATATTTACAGGGCAGAGGTGACAGCCCTGATCTACAGCAATTGGCATTATCCTGTCGCTCTTCAGAACAGGGATCTGGAGGCGGTGGTAATGCTACAGGTCAGAAATGACGGCACAATCATGAAGTCGTGGATGGAAAGGCGTTCCAATAATATAATTTTTGATCAGTCAGCATTAAAGGCGATTGAGAGGACAGGGACCCTGCTGCCCTTTCCTGAGAATTTAAGAATAAGCTATGAAGAATTTCAGATTACTTTCAACCTCAGGGACCTTGAAGACTAGACATATTACAGGTCTGGTTGTTTTTTTCCTGTTTTTCCTGCCGGTTCTGGTAGAAGCAAGAATCTATATTGATATAAATTCCCCTTCCCTCCAGAAGATAAAGATAGCCATGCCTGATTTTAAGGATTTCTCATCTTCAAAGGAGCATCCTGAACTGGCCGCGGAATTTCCTAAAATATTGGGAAATGACCTTGATCTTTGCGGCTATTTTACCGCAATAGACAAGGACGCCTTTCTGGATGAGGATGGCCCTAAGCTGACTGCAAAAAATATAAATTTCAAGAACTGGACAGCCATTGGAGCCGAGTTTTTACTCAAGGGCGGATACACCTGCTACGGCCGTAGTGTTGAAGTGGAGGTTCGCTTATATGACGTGTTATATGGCAACCAGATTATGGGGAAGGTGTTTCTTGGAAAGATCGATGACAGGGGTTTGGTGCACCGGATCAGTAACGCGATTATAAACGCGATGACCGGGCGCGATGGGATGTTCCTTTCAAAGATCATCTTTGTGGGCACTGCCACTGGAAGCAAGGAGATCTACCAGTGTGACTATGACGGATACAACGCGAAGCAGATCACCTCAGACAGTAGCATAGCCATGTATCCGAGATACTCACCAAAGGGTGACAGGATTATCTATACCTCTTATAAAGAGGATGATTCGCCCATGGTTTATATGCAATCCCTTTCATCAAGCAGGGCAGTCAGAGTATCCGGCAGGGATGGGCTTAATTACTGTCCTCGTTGGGCACCGGACAATGAAAATGTTGTCCTTGCACTGAGCTTTAAGGGAAATTCGGATATATACAAAATAGACACATCCGGAAAGATCCTGAAGCAGCTTACAACCCATTGGGCAGATGATCTTTCCCCGACCTTTTCACCGGATGGAAAATCAATGGCCTTTGTATCAAACCGTGCGGGCAATCCTAATATTTTTATAAAAGATCTCAAAAACGGTAGTGAGAAGAGGCTGACTTATGAGAACCAGTTTGTCAATGGTGGCAAATATAACACATCCCCGGACTGGTCCAGCCAGGACAGGATCGTCTTTACGCAGATGTATGACTCTGCGATGGATATTTTTGCTATAGACCCGAATGGAAAAAATCTGAAGCAACTTACACAGGACAGCGGCAAAAATGAGGATCCGTGCTGGTCACCGGATGGCAGGTATATTGCCTTCAGTTCAAACAGGGATGGTGGGTTTCATCTGTATATCATGAACGCCAATGGCCAGAATCAGAGGAGGATCACCTTTTTAAAGGGTGAGCAGACTGCTCCATCGTGGTCTCCTTTCTGATAAGTCAGTTTATTGCCTTAATTTAATTTGATCTTTTGCATAAATATTGTCTTTAATGTCCAGGGCTGGTATAAAAAAAATACATTTATCTCATCTAAAGCCTTGAAAAGTTAAAAACATAATGTTAAAAATAATGATTGAGTAGCAGAGAAATCTGGATTTTAAAATTTATGGATCACAAATTTTCTAATATAAATTCGAAAAAAATTAGGAGGAAGATGAATATGCCGAAAAAACTGATGACCATTTTAGCAGCTGTGATTTTCATTTGTATACCCCTGATGTTTATGTCTGGATGTAAAGGCAAAGGAACCCAGGTAAGTGATGAAAGCTTTGCTCCTGCTCGAACAGCCCAGCCAGCCCCGCAAGCTCAGCCAGCTAGACCGGCCAGGCCAGACACTGACAGACAGCCAGTGGAGGAATTGCAGGCCAGGGGAGGTAATAAGGGTGGTGAGCGTCTTGAGGGCGGTGGTAAAGGCGGTGATAAAGGCGGCAAAGGCGGCAAAGGCGGCAAAGGCCGCGGTCGTCGTGAGGACCCCACCTTTGAGAAAACCGGTCCATCTCAGGCAGAGATCGACGCATTTGAGGCCGCAGGCATCTTTTTTGATTTTGACAGATCAGATCTGAAGCCTGAGGCGCGTAATTCGCTTTCTAACAAGGCCGCCTTTTTAAAGAACAATAAAGGCTTGTCCATCAGGATTTCGGGCCATTGTGATGAAAGGGGTACGAATGAGTACAATATGGCCCTGGGTGAGAGAAGGGCAGAAGTTGCCAAGAGGTTCCTTGCCGCCCTCGGTGTTGATTCTAACCGGATTACCACTGTGAGCTTTGGCGAAGAAAGACCTCGGGATCCTGGTCATAGTGAGGCCGCATGGTCCAAAAACAGACGGGATCAATTTGAAATTATACAATAATCGGGTTACATTTTGTAGTATCTATTGATGCTGTCCGATCAGCTCAGATCACTGTTAGCTCAAAGGTTACAGGTGTTGAAATCATCAGGCCAGTGATATAGACGGCGATAATCAATTGCAGATTTCTTCTTGATAAATGTGCCCCGCCCTTAGTCGGGGCGGGGTTTTTCATTGAGAGGTATAATGGCGAATATTCAAAGCAAACAGGCTGTCTGGAGTGCGGGATGGCTCATAGTTTTTTCTCTATTTTTTCTGACTTCATGCGCCTATGATCAGCAATTTATGGGCGTTTATGAAGAGATAAGGGTTCTCAATCAGAGAGTCGCAGAACTGCAGGATCAGAATGCTGCTCTTCAGGCTCAGAATGAGGACCGCATGGAGCTGGATGAAGATATTCAGACTCAAAAGGATAAGGAAATCTCCGCAAACCTGGAGAAAATGAACTCCAATAACGTCGCTTTGATGATGGAGTTTGATCAGCTGAAATTGGAGCTGGGAGAGGTTGCGGGTCGTATCGACGATGCTGAGTTTCTTATAAGAAGCAGAGTGGAAAGGGATCTGGAGAACCAGGATGCTCAGGATGCCATGCAGGAGATGCTTGCGGAGCTGCCTTCGCTTGTTTCAAGGGTAGAACAGATGGAGAGGTACCTGGATCTAGGGGCGAATAGTATTCCTGGGGAAGGTCAGGGCGAGGGTGTTTCCGGGCAGGCGGCTTCTTCGGCTCTTGAAAGCCCCCCACCTGATGAGGTTGAGAAACAGGATACAGCACCTGATATTCTTGATCCCAACATAAAAGAGGATGAGCTGTATGAGATTTCACTCGACCTGTTCAAGCAGGACAGGTTTGGTGAGGCCTCAGCCGGATTTCAGAGACTTGTGGATGACCATCCGGACTCTGATATCGCTGATAATGCCCTGTTCTGGATCGGTGAGTGTCATATGGCTCAGCAACATTATGAACTGGCGATTCTTGTCTACAATGATGTGGTAAACAAGTATCCGAATGGGAATAAGGTGCCAAATGCAATATACCGGCAGGCAATAGCATTTTTGAAACTGGATGACACTATCAGTGCGAAACTCCTCTTGGGGAAGCTGATCGAACGGTTTCCAGCCTCTGAAGAGGCCAGGATGGCTAAGGATAAATTGAGCCAGATAGAGTAATAATATAACCCGCAACCATGCGGAGAGGCACATAATAATCAAGAAAATTTAAATCCCGTTTTAACGGGATTTTTACTGTCCGATGATACACGGGCGTGACATGAGCTATGGCTTGCATCTGCCGCAAAGGCTGAAGCCGTTTCAGAATGCGTCATACCGGTCCTTTTTTACCCTATCCGGCTCCATCCGTAACCGCTTCTTGCTGACAAGTTGTAAGTTACAGCTTTTTGTCTGCTTTGAAAAAAATCATCTGCCCTGCTATCATGGCCCGTTTCCAGTGTGCATCAAGGTTCAAATACCGTATCCTTTACCCACAGTCTATAAAGATTGTCTCAGTCATAGACATACCAGACAGTAAAAAGCGTGTCTCTTGCGGATGACAGATTAATTGCCGCAAGAAATACATGTGTCATGAGGCTCTTGTTGGCCTAGTTTTTCTTGTCCTTAATTTCATCAAACAAAACAAATCAAGATGCTAAAAAGATAAAACAGGCAAATATAAATTAGTTTTGTTTGCTATTGATTGTTTTTTATTGACTTTTAATTTTTGCGGTATTATAACGAGCTCCAAACTCGACTTATAAAAATCAGTTGGGAAATATATTAATATAACTAGGAGTTTAAAATGCCTCAGATTATGACAACGAAAGAGTTAGCAAAATATCTTAAATTACACGAAATTACTATATGTAAGTATGCCGCGGAAGGTAAAATTCCTGCCATAAGGATCGGACGCGTGTGGCGTTTCGACAAAGAAGCCATAGACAAATGGATAGGCGGAGGGTCAAAATAGTTGTAATGACCCCCGGGCTTGATCCTGGATCACGTGTGATTTTATAAGAAAATAAGGGGGTTACACAGGTTAGTAAAATAAGCAGGTTTTTTAAAAGATTCTTATTAAGGATTACCTAATTATAAAGAAGATATGGTTTTCGCCATTCAAGAAAATTTTGGTTGGCTGAAAGCCATTCTTTTTTTATCTCTAAAATTTCCTTTCCTGTTTCTATATTTTTCCTTAGATCCGAACTGCCCAGTATCATATCGATCGGCATCTTTTTATACTCATATTCGTATGGGGGATCCTTCCACAGAAAACGATCCGGATGCTCTTTAATAACCGCCTGGAGTAGGGCGATTGATGTGAAATAGGGCTGATATGTCATAGAATCAAGGACATGGATCATAAATCCCCTGCAAGGTTTCCCTGCCCATTTATGAAAAGTCGGTCGGAACAGGATCTCCTGGAGGAGACACCCTGACAGTGCCTCTGGGGGGATATTTTGCTGAACCCTTTTTGTGTTAATGTACGGTGCTCCGAACATCTCAAATGGACGGCATGTCCCTCTTCCTTCTGAGAGGTTTGTCCCCTCCCACAGTATTTGTCCGGGATAGACCTGGGCTGTATCAGGGTGTGGCATATTTGGCGAAGGCATGACCCATCTGAGACCGGTGTCGGGCCATATCATATTACGCCTCCACCCCTGCATTTTCACTGCCTCAAGGTCACAACCGATCTTATAGACACTGTTGAACATCAGGCCAAGTTCTGCCATTGTCATACCATGACGCATGGGAAGCCTGTACGGACCCACAAAAGAATAGAGCTCAGGTTCGAGCAGATTTCCTTCAACTATAGCTCCTCCTATGGGATTCGGGCGGTCAAGTATAAGGACCTTTTTGCCTGATTTGGCAGCTGCCCTGAGGCAGTAGAGCATGGTAGTTATGAATGTGTAGACCCTTGTTCCAACATCCTGAAGGTCTATAATAAGCAGATCGATCAGATCAAGCATATCAAAAGAGGGAGCTCTGGAGTCTTTGTAGAGGCTGAAGACAGGAATATTCAGATCATATTTTCGGGAATGATCTGTCTCTACCATATTGTCCTGATCTTCACCCTCGTGCCCGTGCTGGGGGCCAAAAATGGCCTTTAGATTTCCTGGAAGCTGTTCCGAGATCACCTTGGAGGCAGGAGTCATTTTATTGTCCAGGGAGGCTTGGTTTGAAAGCAGCCCCAGTCTTAATCCTTTTAACTGTTTCCAGTATCCATCTCTTAAAAGATCAAGACCGGTATAAACTTTTGTCATAATGAAATATTATCTCCCTATTGAGTGTTATCGCCCTTTTCTGTATATAGATTGCACAGTTAGTATTTGTTTCATCTTGGAATGGGAGTTGAGAATAAGCCGAATTTCGTTCCTATGCTCTCAAAATCCCATATATATGCTAAGCTTTGCGTAAAGAGCTGGGAGTGGGGGTCCCCACAACCATTTATGGACGGATACTATTCTAATGTGTTGGGCAGTCAATTTTTTTTTCAAGGAACCATACTCTTCCGGGAACTATAAGATAAAATAGATATTAATTCAAGGATTCTGGTCTCTTAACTATGGTCTGACTGGATTTTGGAACCATAATCAATTTGTTTTTTTAAGATTGAGAAAAAAAAGAGGTGCAAATGTCCTGCCGCTATCATTCGGATCGTGATGCCTATATAACGTGTGAGAAGGTGGGAACTGGTTACTGTAAGGAATGTCTTGAGACACGTGCTGAATGCACAGATTCTCAGATACACTGTAAGTTCAGGTCCGGTTGTATAATACATGAGAAAGGAAAAGAAAGGCGGAAACAGTCTGGAATTGACAAATAATATAAGAATTTTGTTTTAATCTCTTAGGGTTTAATCCCACGCGGCCTGCCCGATATAATCTGAATTTGGAATCAAGACAGATGGTCAGTCACTCAGTCGGACATTGTCAAGGTAAATTGTCTCATTCTGTTGCAGGTTAATACAAAATATCCCAAAATTCTGGATATTTTTTAGATTCATCTTCCGATCTTTTGGGGCGTTTACGATATTCTGTACAGGTATTTTTTTGTCACTCCATCCCTGGGGAATAAAAAAACTGGTGTTAAACCGATCAGAATATTTTTGATCATGGGTAGTGTGATAATTATCATGGACACGGCAGTGTATTCTTAATGGATGGTCAGAGGCATTGAAGATGCTGAACTCCAATGTATTAAAATCTCTCCAGTCATTTGGGAAATATTGCAAATGAATACCTGAATATTTAACAGTTGTCAGTTGCACTTTTAGTGAAGACCTTCCATGCCTTGAGATCTTATCATCTATGCTAAGTATTGAATCACTTTCCCACCGCTTGATTTCCATAGGGCTTTCAAAGTCCGACAATAAGGGGAACTGTTTCCTGGCAACTGCTTCATCAATTAATGCCTCTGCCAAAGGCAGAGTAGCCAAAAAGGTTATAATTATTGTGCAGCACTGAAGTATGCGGAGGTGATACTGGTGCAGCGTCATGCGGGAAGGGAGGAGAAATGTAAGGCTAACTAATGTGCCTATGATATTTCTTGCCATGTCAAAAATATCAGGTGTGCGGTCTTCTATCCAGTACTGGCCCAATTCAATCAAAAAACCCAAAATCAGGGTGAGAGTTAAAATCCAGATAGCTTGCTTGAGAAAAGACCATTTTTTTGGCCTTTTCCATATTGTTACTGAAAGATAGGTAAGAGTTGAAAAAAGAAATATGTGACCCAGGTTCCATGCCTCTCCATAAGAGCGAGGGGAATGGTAATCGGGTCCACCTGCAAAAAGAAGCAGAAAACAGACTCCAGAGATAAGGGAAAGGAATATCGTCATCCATGGGAAAGGCACTTGCTGATGATTTTTCGGATCCGTTTTCAGGATGGTTTTAGAGAAATTAGAGTAGTTCAATTACTGACCATTATATGGGTTAAGCGATTTAAAAGGATTAACACTGTTCTAATATATGTCTGAATCTAAAGTAGCCGGATAGGTATCTTGAATTTACAGTATCTGTCTCCTTGCTGTCAAATTTTCTCAACAAATAAAAGAAGATAGTTGTTATTATATCTCAAAAGGAGGATGCTCACTCCTTCTTGGCATGAAGAGGAGTGTAAATATACCTATACCAACTTGGTGGAGGGGAGGAAGAGGTTAATGTGAGCGATACTATAGTAGGAATTGATCATCCCCCTCTGGATAATCACTGCGGCCACATCAAATTTACAAAAAATTATATCAGAAGTTCACGGAGGGAGTATAATATTTAGTACTGGGTAAGTACTATATTAATAAGGGGCATATTCAGGGCTTACTTTATGCGGAAAAGTAGATTATAATCAGTGACCTTTCTCTGCCAATGGTGAAAAATTGTAGGATTATCTCCCTCAGCCTTTCAGGAAAACAATAAATTTTTTTCCACTCAAGCATGATGGATTTACACTTTTCGGTGCCTCCACGAATAATAAAAAGTTATTCCGTGCCCTGACATTCCAAGAAGGAGAGCAGAAAATAGAAGGGCTTGAAACTCCTTAAAAATAATTCCAAGCTATTTTTTAAGGGTGTATGTTGATTATAAGAGAGTATTTATTTAAACAGAAACAAGGGGAAAATTGGGAAAAGAGATGAAAAATAGAAAGGATAACGAATCGGGTCATGTTCAAAAGGATTGGACAAAGGGCAGCACAGTCCATAATCTTTTGACACTTTCATGGCCTATTATAATAAGTGACAGCCTTAATTTGATTGGCCCTACCATTGATATGATATGGGTTGGAAAGCTTGGTGCAGCATCTATTGCCGGTGTGGGTGTTGCAGGTATGGTGCTTATGGTGGCTAGATTAGGTATTATGGGAATAAATACAGGCATGAGGGCTATGGTATCCCGTTTTGTCGGGGCAGGAGATACGGACGGAGCAATATG
This sequence comes from Deltaproteobacteria bacterium, assembly GCA_019307745.1. Taxonomy (GTDB): domain Bacteria; phylum Desulfobacterota; class DSM-4660; order Desulfatiglandales; family HGW-15; genus JAFDJA01. The sequence goes on from JAFDJA010000011.1 coordinate 13,176, forward strand.
TGTGGCCCAGCAGGCATTTATTGTCAGCGGGACCTATGCGCTACTAATGTCCGCAGTAGGTATCACCTTTGCGGAACAGCTTATAGGCTTTTTGGGTATGGGGCCTGATGTTGTCTCAGAGGGTGCCATATATATACGTGTAGCATTCATAAGCGCCATAGCAATGTCCTTTCATATAGTCCCCGAGGGTACCATGCAGGCATCAGGAGATACTGTGACCCCAATGAAGATAAGCATTTTTATGCGAGTAGTCCATGTTGTCCTTGCCCCTTTTTTGATCTTCGGGCTATGGATATTTCCCCGGATGGGTGTTAAAGGGGCAGCTGCAGCTACTTTGATTTCTCTGTGTCTGGGAATGACGGTCTCAATGTGGGTTGTTTTTACGGGCCGATCCCGTTTGAGGTTGACCATGCGGAACTTTCGTCTTGATTTTAACTTGATTTGGCGCATCGTAAAAATAGGTTTTCCTGCCTCTATGATGATGGCTCAGCAGAGATTTGCTCGAATTCTGCTGCTGCTGTTCATTGCCCCCTTCGGCACACTTGCTGTGGCAGGTTTTGCTATTCTGGAAAGGATAGAAATTTTTGTGAGGACACCAGCTATGGGATTCGGAAGGGGTGCAGGCGTGTTAGTGGGCCAAAATCTGGGGGCACTCCAGCCGGGGCGCGCGGAGAAAAGCGCATGGCAGGCTGTAGGCTTTGCAGAGGGTATCGCCTTGATTTTTTCAACATTAATGCTGATATGGCCGGAGGCCGTGATTCGCATATTCAGCCCGGACCCTGAACTGGTGGAAGTAGCAAGTGTTTTCCTGAGAATATTGGCGGTGGGGTACTTAACCCTTGGCTTTGACGCAGTATTTTTGCAATCTTTAGCAGGAGCGGGCGATACCGTGCCGGCTATGATAATTAATCTGGTGCGAATGTGGCTGGTAACAGTCCCTTTGGCATACCTCCTTCCCAGGCTCACCAGTCTTGAAGTAAATGGTGTATTTTGGGGAATCGTGGCAGGTATGGTCTGCGGTACTGCCGCATATATAATATATTTTCGTACAGGAAGATGGAAATACAAGAAGGTTTAATTGCCTGTGTATCAAAGGCATCATGCTAAAGCTTAATCTTCGACTTGGGAGCACAGAGCAAGACTTTTTTAATTGCCTCGTGAAAGGGCGGCAATTAAAAAAGTTCAGCCCATTTGGCTAAAGATTAAATTGAGCAGGTGGAGAAGGATCAATCAGTCTTTTGGAAAAGATGATGATATAACGGCTTGATTTTACAGATTCAACACGTTTCTCCTATATCTGTCCTGCCTGTGGGGGGGACAAAAATTTATCAGGAGTCCCATGGCACGCCCAGAAGATTTAATAAGTTTCCAGGCAGAATAGACTGGTATTTGAGGGGTAAACTATCTCTTGTAAAGGGCTGCCAGTTTTTCAGGGTCAATTTTCAGGCTTAAACCCAGCAGAATAAGCTGATTTATCAGGGTTGTGCGGAAAATGCCAAGCCTGCACCACCTGCGTGCTGATGTGACCACATATGATGGTGCAATCCTTATGCTGCCCTGCCTTTTCAGCCTGCGTATTAACAGTACATCTTCTGCAATGGGGATCGCGGGAAAACCACCCATGAAATCAAACAGTTCTTTTTTCATAAAAAGCCCCTGGTCGCCATAGGGCAGGTTCAGCCACCTGGATCTGAGATTCACACAAAATTCGACCAGCTTGACTGTAAGTTTTTTTGAATCTGTCCTGAATCTGAATGCCCCGCCTTTAACATCTGTGTCCATGAGAGCTCGGAATACACAGATTTTATAATCCTTTGGCAGCAAGGTGTCGGCATGCAGAAAGAGGAGTATCCTGCCTGTGGCAATTCCTGCCCCTAAGTTCTGTTGGGTAGCCCTGGAGCATGGCCCATTAAGAACCTTTGCCCCTGTCTCTACAGCTATCTCTTTTGTTCTGTCTGTACTTCCTCCATCAATAACAATTACCTCAACCTCGTCATCCCTTGCATTTGATATTACTTCTTTAATTTTATCCTCTTCATTAAGAGCTGGAATGACCACAGAGATATAGGGTCTCTTCCATTGCTTGTCCAGAGCGATTGCCTTGAGATCTTTTGGCTGGTCAAGATCAGTAAGGGGTTCAAGAAGATGTACTGATAACCCCTTTTCCACGGCAGCATCAATTGTCTGTTTTAATACCTCACCTGTTCCCCAATTGATATTACTGAAGAGATTAACAGGTTTTTTAAGGCTGATAAGCCAGTACCCTCCGTCAGTGCTGGGTCCCAGTACAACATCATGGTTTGACAGAAAATCAAAACCACTCAGGATATGGTCCGGCATAATTTCAGGTATATCTGTTCCGATGAGTATTATCTGGCGTGATCCGTTTTCAAATGCCTTGATTAATGAGTTGTACATACGGGAGCCGATATCTCCCTGACACTGCTCCTGAAATGGGATATCTGATCCCAGCCAGGAGCGCATATTTTTCAGATCCCCTCCTGTATAATGGATTTCAGGCCTTATCCCCTTTAACGCTGCGGCATTTATGGCAGTGTCCAGCGTTTTTTCCGTGATCTGCTTATGAAGTTCTGCGGCCCTCACAGGACCCAGTTCAGGTATAAGACGTGTCTTTGTCATTCCTGGTACAGGGTATCTGGTGAAGATGATTAGTCGCTCATTCATAAAAATTATGGCTCTTCTATTAAATGGAAGGGAGAAAGGTGGTCAACGGTTCGAGGATTCAAGGGTTTGTTTTCTACCGGATTTATCAAAACTTAAGAATCCTTTCGATTTCTGCTGTTTCATCCTTGATACCAGACCGTATATTTTCTCTTTTGGAAAATATCCTGTCATTCTAAAGATTTTCAGATAAAGGCTGTAAGCCTTCTGCCTTACTTTTATTCTTTATGGGTTTTTGCAATATCCCGGGATTTTACAATGTTAGGGTAAAAAGAGAGGTCATAAAATGCAGATATTTTTTATCAAATATCCGCAGCAAAAACAAATTATATTGACTTGCACTACTATAGATGAATGTTTTTTTGTTAAATACATTTAGATCAGCTATAATGACTTTTCAAGTGTAGTAATGAGCATGAACCATATTTCCTGATTTTTATCCGTTACAGGGGGTAAACATGAGAACTAGTGGATTTAAAGATTTATTTAGAAAACAGCCGACTTTTTTACTTGCATGTTTGACTTTTGTCTTAATAATGCCCCAATTTGTATCAGGACGGCCATTCAGGTTGTCCAAGATTCCGGATAAGGGCGTAAACTTCGGGTGCGGAACCTGCCATATAAATCCCAGAGGAGGTGGCCAGAGAAACAATTTTGGCAATGATTATAAGGCCATTGCCATACCTGCTGGTGATAAGTATATAAGTGAACTGGGAAAGCTTGATTCAGATGGTGATGGCTATTCCAATGGTAAAGAGTTCACTGCAGGGACACATCCTGGTGATGCTGAATCTAAACCGGTGGAATAGATGAACAAGTTGATCATCTCTGTCTCAGGGACAGCAATCATTGCATTTCCTTTTGTCTTATGGCTTCCTACTGTATCATCCGGCCTGCCCGCAGGATTATACTTTAACGGTGTTGGCAGGCTTTTCGCACTCTGGGCCTTTTGTTTGGTTGTTTTTCAGTTTTTATCCATATCCGGAATAGGCCGGCTTGAGAAAGATATAGGCAAGGCGAGACTCGTTAAAACACATAAAGTCCAGGGGGTGGTCATCCTGATACTGCTCATTCTGCATCCCGCATTGCTTTCTGTTTCTGAACTATCATTGGGATATATGAGCCCTGTATCCGCTCTAAAGATCCTTGGTATCTGTGCTCTGATAATCCTGATGATATCTTCCGGATCGGCATTGTTTCATAAACGGCTGCATCTGGCCTATAAATCATGGAAGCGGGTGCATATGTTAAACTATATACTGTTTCCTCTCATATTTATGCACAGCTATTTTATAGGCAGCGATTTGTTGGCCTGGCGTTTGAAGATATTCTGGATAGCGGGTGGCCTTGTCTATTTAGTTGTTTTATCAAAAAAAATAAGAGCAAAATATGTACAGGTTTGAGCTGTTTTCTCGGATTCTTATCTCTTGAGCCGCATATCCCGCCAGGTCTGCAATCTTTTCCCTTTAAGAAGATACTCATATCCCAGAAGCAACCAGACCGGGACGAATTCCACCCATACTATGACATCTGAAAAAATGTCCAGCCTTCCCCCTGCCTCCAGAAAATATTGCAGATAGTAAAGGGGCATTAGAACTGTCAGACAGAGAAGAGAAAAACTTGGCCGGATTACCAAAAATGGAAGAAGCCAGATATAATACCAGGGAAACTGGGTCGGGCTAAGTAAAAATACGGCGGCAACAATGGCAAGAGTTTTACTGTACAGGTCATAATCCCCTGTGGTTTTTTTAAGGACCACATAAAAAGTCCAGCCTATGACAAGGATTCCCGCGATTACTCTGGACAGGAGTTGTCCATGTCCAGGGTGAACGTCCATGAGCGGCAGAATCCATTGCGTTGATCCCAGGATAAGTCGAAAGAGACTTGAATTGTTCTCCCAGCTCTGACTGTAGGCGCCCAGACTGGATGTGTCGCCCGGACCAGACAGGAAACCACTTGCAATAAAGACCAGAAAAAAGAATAAAGCACATACACACAGCGTTTTAAATGTCTCTTTTATGCCAATTACGGAAGATTGCTGAATTATCAGGGGAAGCAGGATAACCGGCCATAGTTTTACTCCAGCAGCAAGAAGCAGGAAAACCGCAGATTTTGCATGCTGTTGTTGCAGTAAGAGCAGAATTGAGATGAGTAAAAATGGAAACATGAGCAGGTCCATGTGACATGAATTATAGGTCACTGTAATCAGAAGTGGATTCAGCCAAAAAATTGCAAGGAGGTTTGGGTGAAGTTCAAGCCTTTTGAGGGTTTTTAAAAGAAGTACAAGGGTAAGAAAGTCAAAAACGAGCAGGACCGCACGCCATGACAGTATTGACCATGGTCTTATGATGCTGGCCAAGGCAAAGGCGGTCTGGGCCACGGGCGGATAGATGGTCCTGAGATGTGGATGGTTGATACGCTCTATTATTCCATTGGATTCTTCTGCGAGTACCATGAGCTTCCCGGGAACTCCAGGCGCCTTCATAAGGATCTCTTCAGGGGAATACTTATAGGGGTTGAATCCCCCGGAGGTCACAGCCCCATCCCACATATATCTGTAGAAGTCATCCTCAACCATAGGATTGGAGAAGAAAACAAGGATTCGCAGTATAATCCCTGTACATATAATCCACACAATTCCGTTTGGCCCGTATCTGTTTCCTGAAACCCTGTGAATTTGTACTAAATAAAGCACTCCGCTGATAACAAGCATGGATGTCAGAAGTATAACAGTCTGCCCATTGAAGGGCGGGCTGCTGGATACCCCCTTTGAAATAAGATATAATCCAACGAAGCACAGGATCATAATCGGAACAGGATATCCCAGGCGGATTTGGCTGTCAGGGGATCTGTCTCCTGATCTGTTCATGCACGCATCTCAATAAGGGATTTGCCGGCGGTGTAAAGGTAGCCCGACTGAAATAGGATGAGGAATGGTAAGGCGGTATACTGCTGATGGTTGATGCAGTAGATGATGCCATAAGTGAAGTATATCCCCAGCAGGAGTTCTATAATAGCCAGAGGGCTCATCTTGGCCCTGTAGAGGCTGTTTTTCCAGGAGTCCGAGTTCTTCTCAATCTTGAGTTTTGGCGTGCGTATAAAAGGGGTTTCACGGTGTAAAAGTGCCTCCAGGGTGGCAAAGCCGTTGTTTACTGAAAGGCCTATCGCAAGGGCCATCATTGCTGGGACATACAGGGCATTTGGCCATATGCTTCCAAGGGCGAGCTTGACTGCCTGACCATAATAGAGAATCACAGAAAAAGTGGCGCAAAGGAATATGATCAGGTAGACCAGGGCGGGCCAATGGATACCTGCCTCCACCTGATACCTGATCACCGGGATCATTAAAATTGCAGGAATTGAGATAACCAGGTAAGCTATATTACTTGACAAGTGTATAATTGCCTCAAGACGGATATGAAATGGCAGACCTGATCTCAAGATCCGTCCAATGAGCTTCATCCCTGTTTGTATGGAGCCTTTTGCCCATCTGTGCTGTTGGGTTTTAAACGCGTTCATCCCAATAGGCAGTTCTGCGGGAGATATAATATTGGGCAAGAACCGGAACTTCCACCCAGCAAGCTGCGCCCTGTAGCTCAGATCCAGATCCTCCGTCAAAGTGTCATGGGTCCATCCGCCCGCGTCCTCAATGGCTTGGCGCCTCCATATACCTGCTGTACCGTTAAAATTGAAAAATTTCCCTGACCTATCCCGCGCAAAATGTTCAATAAGGAAGTGGCCGTCAAGCAGTATGGCCTGCAGCCTGGTAAGCATTGAGTAGTTTCGGTTGATATGGCCCCATCGGGTCTGGACCATGCCTGTATTGGGAAGCAGCAGATGGGGGATAGTCTCTTTCAGAAAGCCCGGGTGCGGTATAAAATCCGCGTCAAAAATAGCAATAATATCCACGTCTGTTTGTTTCATGCCTCTATCAAGAGCACCTGCCTTGAAACCTGTCCGATCCTTTCGATGGATGTGATCTATTGAGAATCCCCTTTTTTTTAATACCCTAACAAGTCTTTTGACAAGCTCTGATGTTGTGTCTGTAGAGTCGTCAAGTACCTGAATGTGAAGCTTTTCTTGCGGGTAGTCAAATCGTGCTACTGCCTTTAAGAGCCGTTTTACCACATATCGCTCATTGAAAATTGGCAGCTGCACAACAACCGCGGGCCATGTCTCAGGGTTTTGAGGGGTGTCTGCAGTCTGTTTGTCATATTTCCGGAAAAGGAAAAGAAGATAATACTTATGCAGGCCGAAAAGCATCAAGACTGCCAGGGCCGTAAAGTAGATAAATATAAACAGGAGCTGGCCTGTCAGGTGTGTCATAGTATTAACCTTTTTTTTTAATTTATTGTTTGAACATATTTACAGGAGGATTCAATCCATTCAAGCCCTTTGTCACAGACCAAGCTTTGATCTATAGACAGAATCACTAACATGATTTTTATTCCAATAGTCCAGCAAGAGGATATCGGTCCGGACTGCACGGGTTTTGAGGATTGAATTGTCCTGGTCTTTGTTTGTACGGGTCTCTTCCCATTCCATTATGTCATAGGGGAAGGAGCGATTAAAGATGATATTTAATTTTCTGGCCAGATTTCTATATTTAATTACATATTTGAATTTGTCTCCCTCTTCAATAAGCTGTGCCTCTGCCTGTGCTATCCCAGGAGTTATGTGGTTTAGCAGACAGAATTGAGATCCGGGAATAAGTTCTATGTCCCCAACAGGGAGGTCAGCGGGATTCATACGGATTGTATTCCATATTTCATCCTCCAGCAGACCTGATCCGGCTGAGATCTTCTGGTCAGCTTCCTTCATGAAATATGAATGGCGCGAACCCTGGTAAAGTAGCTTCCTGGGATTTAACTGCAGATAAGTATGGCCGCACCACTCCTGACTTGAAGCTGAGATCTTAAGAGTCTGGGGAAATTGTTCGCGGTTGATAGGGGTAAAGATAGAGCTCATCACTGAATAAGGGTATACCCCGGTGATAAATTTTTTAATAAGGTTGAGCTTAATGACAGAAGTAGTGTTCTGAGCCATGGCACTATGTTCCGACTTCACATGTATGTCAGTTAGAAAATCTTCCGTCACATATATCAGAACAGCATCTCCATTATGAATTTCGTCATATCTGGCCTGCTGAAGGGAAAAATGGGAGATCTCAGCAAGCCCCTGGTACCAGTATTCATTGAATTTTTTTGAAAGATTGTTCCCCTCGTCTACCAAGTCAGGGGCATCATCTCCTTCCCATGTTCCAAGTATGATTAAAAGGCCGATAAAGATTGAAAGGAATAGAATTGCAAGGTTTTTTTTATCATCCTGTTTGGTACTTTTTCCCATCGCTTTATCTCCTTTATAAATTAATACATAGGGCTTAGGAGTATGTATGGAGTTTGTCCGGACATCATAAGGGCTGCTGATAATAATGAGAGTATTATATATCCTCTGCCTTACCTGTTTTTATAGTATTTTTCATAAAAAGTACGGCCGTCATTCATATCAATTCCTTTTTTGCGTTTATAGAGATATATCACACAGAGCCATATCACTGTGAAAAAGTTGGAGGAAAACCCATGTTTTAACCATCGTCTGTTTGATACTATTATCCCTTTAGGCAGATAGCAGACTGATCCAGCTTTTTTCATACGGAGAGAGAGTTCAATATCTTCCATTAACATCTGTTCCGGAAAACCGCCAATAAGGGGGAGGTCCTCTCTTCTGAAGAACTGCCCCTGATCTCCAAATGCTATGCCCAGCCATCTGGCCCGTATGTAATTAAGGAGTTCAATATAGAGAATTTTAACAGATTTTTTCTGATATTGCATCCCCAGTGCTCCACCAATGATATCTTTTCTGCGGTTTAGATGTGTCAGTATCCTTTGAAATGTCCCGGGCTGGACGCGACAGTCTGCATGAAGGATCATGATAACATCTCCTTTACATTGCCTGATTCCTGCAGCTATCTGGTTGCCCCTGCCCAATTCAGCGTCAACAATAATGGCCCCGTGATGTTCCGCAATCTTAATTGTCTCGTCTGAGGAACCTCCGTCAGTCACAACCATTTCCAATAGCCCTGTCTCCTGTTTTATGGAATCGAGGGCAGATCGGATGTTTATTGATTCATTAAGGGTCGGAATCACAACAGAGATGTTTCTGACCTGTTTGGAGTTATCAGGATGCATGAGTTTAACCTTTACCTTCTGATAAAAATAGGGAAGGGGGATCAACACTGTAACATCACTATCGTGATATTGTCTTCGCCTCCTGCTTTTAATGCAGCGTCAAGCAGCTCATTTGCCCCTTTTTCAAGGTCTGTGCTGGAATTTAGTATATCGGCTATGAAACTGTCTGATAGGCAACCATGAAGACCGTCTGTGGTGAGGAGGATCTTATCTCCCTTAATTATGTCCAGGGATCCAGAATCAGGGGAACAGTCTCCACAACCCACGCATTGATCAATCATATGACGGGCAGGATGGGACATGGCCCCCTTTTCAGTTACTTCACCTTCATCCAGGAGGAACTGTAAAATTGTCTGATCCCTGGTCTGTCTGGAGAGACTATTATTACGAAAGATATAGAATCTGCTGTCACCTGCATGAACCCAATATGCCCTGCCATTCATAAGCAATACCGCGGTGAGAGTAGTCCCCATCCCTTCCAGTGCCGGATCTTTAATTGTTTCGTTTATTATTGAACTGTCAGCCTTTTTTACAGAATCTATGAGCATGTTTTCAACGCCCATGGGAGAATACTTAATAGATTCCAGCATTCCTATGGTAATCTCTGCTGCATGTTCACCTGCAGTCTCTCCACCCAGGCCATCCGCAACTGCGAGAAGGAGGGTTCCATCAGTCATATCCTTTACCAGATATCGGTCTTCATTGTCTTTTTTAGTCAATCCTATATGGGTGAGCGCGAATGTCTTCATATCTGCCAATGTTTCCTATAAGGTCTTGTTAAATTTTTCAGCTAGCCAATTTTGTATCAAAAAGAGATGGTGCTATGGGTCAATAGCTACAAACTGATGATTTTTCAAATTATTTGGCATTAATCATAAATATCATGAAGATCCGCCACTTTTATTTCAACTCCAAGGTCTTGCACCTTTTTATTCCATCAAAAGATTGATCCCTGGCCGCAGGACATACTCCTGATTCAGAGGCATTGTCGCCTGACAGCTCTCTGCCGTAATTAAAATAGTCCCAGCAGTTTAATTTCTTCTTCATTTTTACTCCATTGAAATGTGTGATCTAAACTGACGATGAAATACTGAGGGAAAGTCAGGGTGGAGTGCCAGAGTGGAGTAGAAATGTATACACTCTGCATCCTTTTTTATTTATATCACAAAGTCGTATAAATTCTCAATGAATTTCCCCGCGACAATATGCCAGGCTGAATATGGCGGACCATTGTTTGCCCTTGTTATCGGAAAAACGCAGGTAATATGCAGATTAGACTGATATGATTTGTACAAAATCTGCCATGGAATTTTTCAACAGCAGGGTGGTTTCTGAAAAAGGTTGCGGGAATCATGGATAAACGCCGATAAACAGAGAGAAAAGGCTTTTAAGGAAAATTATCCGTGATTTTCTGTGGTTCATTTCCCCAGGTTATATGGCTCAAGATGCGTTTATTCGGCAGTTGTGACCACCAATTTAATGGGTTACATTTGTAATAATATTGTCTTCCCCAGTTTTATTTTTTTAAGGTCTATAATCGTGTCATATACACGGATTTCAACACCGTTTTTTTCTGCCTGCCGCAGCTCGTCTCCATAGGCAGGGTCTATATTGTCCGCAGGGCTGAAGCTTTTTGCGTCCATGCGCTGAATAAGATAAAACATGACGCAGCGATTCCCTTGTTTTATAAGCCTCTGAAGCTCCACAAGGTGTTTGAGACCACGGGTTGTAACAGCATCTGGAAAGGCGGCAAGGCCATCCTGTACAAGGGTACAGTTTTTGACCTCAACAAAACAGTTTCTTCTATGGGAACCTGTAAGCATTAAATCCAGCCTGGAATGGTCACTCACCTTCACCTCTGACTTAACAGAGTCATAATTGTCAAGCTCTTGTATCAGATTGTGTTCAATGGATTTTTTTACCAGACGGTTGGGGATATTGGTGTTTACCCCCACAATAGAGGTGTCCATCCGGATTATTTCCCAAGTATATTTTAGCCTTCTCTTGGAGGAATTTTGAAAGGAGAGATATACTTCCCTGCCAGGTTCACAGCATTCAAGCATGGCTCCGGAGTTGGCACAGTGGCAAGTGACAATTTCATCGTTATCGAGCCGAACGTCCGCAAGAAACCGCTTGTATCTCTTTATAAGCCTGCCTTTGGTCAGATCCGGCCATAGGATTTCTCCCCCAGTCTGGTCCGCTTCGCCCTTTTTATCCATGACACCTGTCAAGATATTCCCTTGGAAATTTTTTAAAACTTTTTTCTGACAATATCAAAGTCAGCTTTTTTTAAAAGGGAGGTTGGATTTATGTCAAAATAAATATACTAATTCTATTTACTGTCAGTAAAAAGATCTTTAAATTCCCCATATCCCTCCTCATTAAGCCTTTCCAAAGGTACAAACTTGAGAGAGGCGGAGTTTATACAGTATCTGAGCCCAGTGGGAGGTGGTCCGTCATTAAACAAGTGACCCAGATGAGAGTCTCCATATCTGCTTCTAATCTCAGTGCGTATAATGCCCAGGCTGGCATCTTTTTTTTCTATAATGTTTTCAGGAACTAATGGTTTAATATAGCTTGGCCAGCCAGTCCCTGAAACAAATTTATCAATGGAGCTGAACAGGGGTTCTCCTGTAACGATATCCACATAGATTCCTTCCTCCTTGTTGTCCCAATACTCATTATTAAAGGGAGGTTCAGTGGAGTCTTTCTGTGTCACATCATATTGCAAGTTTGTCAGTCTTTGCTTCAGCTCTTTATCTGAAGGTTTAAGAAATTTATCTGAAATTGTCTTGTCAGGATCTAAAGAGTTTTTCCAGACCTTTTTCAGATACTGCTCCCGGCCTGAGTATTTTTTATATGTCTTATATCTTGTGGGATTTGTTTTATAATAATCCTGATGATAGTCTTCAGCAGGATAAAATTCAGTTGCCTTGATTATCTCTGTTACAATGGGGATCTCAAATTTGCCAGATCTTTCCAGGCCGTTGCGTGATTTTTCAGCGATTTCTTTTTGTTCATCATTGAGATAAAATATGCCTGTTGTGTATTGAAACCCGCGGTCTGCAAACTGGCCCCCGCTGTCCGTGGGATTTATCTGCTTCCAAAAGGTATCAAGTAGTTTCTCATAGGAAAGTTTTTGGGAGTCAAAGCTTATCTCTATTGCCTCCCTGTGACCAGTATCACCGGAATTTACTTTTTTGTAGGTGGGATTTTTCTTCTCACCACCTATATAGCCGGAGATTACACTCTCAACCCCTTCCAGAGTTTCAAAGGGCTGCTCCATACACCAGAAGCATCCGCCAGCAAAGATGGCCAACTCAAGGGTTGTTTCTGAAACAGCTTTTGTCTCTTTTCCGGAAGAAGTTTTATTATCCATACATCCTCCAATTAGAAGCATAACCATTAAATAAAATATAATATTCTTTTTCATGGTTTTCACCTCGCGATCACTAATAGAAACTAAAAGTTTTCCCTAAACCAATAACTGGTCTTATAGTTTTCCCTATAAATTACAATAATATATTCTTTAATGATTACAACCCCTGTGTAATGTTTTTATTATGCCTTAATCTTGCCTAAGCAATTTTGAAAAGTTTGATCTTGTTTTGTAATAACCAATAAGGCGCCAGATATACTCAAACAAATTACTGTGTAACAATTTAAATATATTGATTTTTATGACGACTTTCAAATTTGTTTATCCAAGATTTAGATAACTGATGACCCGGCGAAAGTATTCATTTCAAACCATTATATAACTCTTAAGGTTATTGGGAGTTGTAGAACCTGCCCTATGTTTTACTTGAGTTTCAGACAAAAGCGACGAGGTGTATGTAACAGCAGAATGATAGTTCTTAAATTATCAGCAGCAGCTTGATCCTTCTCCGCCGCAGGATGCCTTTTCTTCGCCCTTTATCCATGTCTGAATTATATATCCGGCGCAACCCACACCTGGAGTAACAGAAATAGCCTCTGTGGGGCAGTTGAGTGCGCATGCGCCGCACTCCATGCACCCGTCCCTGTCAACGATTTCCACCTTTTTGTTTATGGCCACAAAGACACCATGGGGGCAGACCTTTGTGCATTCACCACACCCAATGCATTTATCTGGGTTAAGTTTCAGGGTAGTAACATCCGGGAGATACCTGAGGTTTTTCATTGTTTGCTCCTTATGCAATATTAAGAATCGGTTTTTTTACGTCCAGGTTTAAGTGTGTTGTTTATTAATTTATATTTTCATCCAATGAATCCCGACCATACCCAAATGATAATAGCGGTAACTACCCCCGCAGCCTGGAGAGGTATTGCCCTCCTCATCTCTTTTTCTACTCCTGTAGGTGATGTATAAGGTGTTGTCCCGGTGAAATTCATTGCAAGATAGGAGCTTACCGCAAGAGTTAGAAGAAAAAGTGCAAGCATCTCAATGGCGGAGACTCCTGTCCAGAATATAATTGCTGTTATAATTGAAACAGCAAGTCCGGGAATCAGGCCTTTTAATGAAAAGGCCCGTCCAGGAAGCCAGGGTAGAAGGGTTGGGGTGAGAATTGCCCCACCAATAATTCCACCAATCAAGGCTACAAAGGTTATAAAACCTCTTGTCCATGATTCGCTGAAGGAGAATATATTGTCTCCAATTCCAGAAAGCACAAAACCAGCTATTGCTGCCCATAAGAGATACTTCAGGCTGATATTGATCTCCACAGGAATAAGCACAATCCTTTCCCATAGTGTAAATGTTACTCTCCTCATTGGAGTGTCATCTATGTTCCGATCCTTTAGATAATTCCTGATATCTTTTGCCTGTATTGGCCCCCAGTGGACCTTGAAGCCGCAACCCTTTTTGACCTTTATTGCTGAAACTCCTGTCGCTCCAAACTGGGGCAGGATAAGCTCTCTGTGGGATACTATCTTTTCCACGCCAGCGGTTTTGACCCGGTTGATAACCTCCTCAGTTCCAAAACTTCCTTTCCCTGCTGCACACCATACATTTATTCCTCTGGTGTCTAGGACAAGAATCCATAGATTCTCATTAGTGAGCTCCTTTCGAAGGGAATCAAATGTGAGCTTGTAGTTGGCCGTAACAAGGACATGTGAATCAGAGTCAGGTGAACCAACAGCATAAAGCCCTGGAGCTACCTTGTAGCTGTTTCTGTCCATCCCCAGTCTTGCCCTAAACGTGCCCGCAATATCTGATAAAGAGAGACGTGTTTTTACGACAGGTATATAGCCTGAATCCGCACGTATAAACTTGTCAACAAATCCCCATATTTTATAGCCAGGCTGTTCAAACGGGCTGCTCGGCGGGCCTGCGGGAGATCCGCAGCAGGGTTCTGAATCATTAGACTTGGGAGATACAAGTGGTTGAATCTGTGTTAAGCTAGTTGGGGATTTTGTTTCGGTATTACAGGAGCAGTCTTGGTTCATCTTTTTCTCCTCGTTTTTTCCAGCCTTTCTCTAAAATGTTGATACTCAAGGGTATTAGGGTAAAGATAAAATAATTTAGAAGCAGGCAAGAAATATATGCGAAAAAATATGATATAATTGCTGATACCCAATTTTTTAGGAATACCTACAGCACTTGAACCATTTTTTTAAATTTATCAAACATTTTCCTATTCAGGCAATAGCAGGTACTCGGCCCTTCAACTTCTCCCCTGATCAGTCCGGCATCTTTTAGATTTTTTAGATGCTGGCTCACTGTAGACTGGGCAAGGGGAAGGATATCAACAATCTCACCACACACACAGTGATCAATGTCCTTAAGATGTTCTATGATCCTCAGCCTTATCGGATTAGACAGCGCCCTGCACACTGTGGCGAACATCTCCTTGTTTGTTGTCTCATCTTTATCATCTTTTATTGTCACTGTATGGCCTATATCTGTTTTGAGAAATTTGGACTAATCGTTAAAATACGATAAGTCTCTATCAGCAGGTTGTCAATATTTGCGAGGGGATTTTTACAGTCAGGAATGATGGTATGTGAAATAAAAGATAAAGGACTAAATGGGGTCACATCCTGTCTACGTGCTGATAATTCATTAATCAAAATGTGCCCCGCCTAAAGTTGAAACAAGATACTTCAGGGATTATTTTGTTAGCTTGGCAGTAATAGTTGCAACATGTGATCCCTGAAAACGAGCTGCGGCAAGCTCATTTTCAGAGGGCATTCTTTCGCCCTGGCCACCGGCAATTGTGGTGGCTCCATAGGGTGATCCCCCGGTTATCTCATCAATCCGCATCTGTCCCTGAAATGAATACGGAAGCCCTACGATAATCATACCTTGATGGAGCAAGGTTGTATGGAACGAAAGAATTGTAGATTCCTGTCCCCCATGCTGGGTGGCAGTGCTTGCAAATACGCTCCCGATCTTTCCCACCAGGGCCCCTTTCATCCAAAGTTGGCCTGTTGCGTCCAGGAATTGATGCATCTGGCCGCACATGTTGCCAAACCGTGTGGGAGTCCCAAAGATAATCGCATCAGCAGACTCCAACTCATCAACAGTACAGACAGGATCATTTGCAAAAGCTTTTTGGGCCTCAACGGCGCCCATTTTTTGAAGAATCTCTTCAGAAAGTGTTTCTGGTACCCTCTTTATTTTAACTTCAGCTCCTTCAACTGCCCTTACTCCTTCAGCAACAGCCTTTGCCATACTATGAATATGTCCGTACATTGAATAATAAACTATTAAAATTTTCATAATAATCTCCTTTTTAAAAAATTTTAAAGCTATATTGATAAAAGTCGATAATAGATTTTAGATCACATAAATCTCAAAGGCTCTAAGAGTTAAATGAAAACAGTTATTCTTTGCTATTGAGCTAGATGGCATACAAAAAAATGTATTTCCCCTATATAAAAAACAGTATTTCTAATCAATAAATATTTTATCTTTTCGCAGTCCTGAGTATAAAGACAGATTGTTTTTTGAGAGTGCTGTGTTCTCGATAAGAGACAATAAAGTTTTATAAGGATAAAAAAGATTACTTTCTTTCAAAATAGAGTGCCTGGAACTCTTTTAAAAGATTTCTCAATTTTTCTATATTGCTAAGGTCAGTGGTTTGTTTACATTTCATGCTATAGATCAGTATCTGGTGGAGAATGGCAAGTTTCTTGTCATAATCCTTTGAATCTATCTTGATACGCTGGGTCATAAAATATTGGGTTACTATTTCCTGAAGTTCATCAGCATGATGCTCTTTGTTCATAATCCATCGAATAAGCTGGTTGGAGTTATGGTGCTCTTTTTTTTCTATATTCAGGATTTCATTTATGGATTTTTCAATAGTCGATATATGTTCAAGAATCATTTTAATTCGCGTTTCATCATCATAGATTCCACATGGGATTTCACAGTGTGCGGATGCGATGCCGGAAAAAATAATCAGAGACACCCCAATACATAAAAACTCAAAACATCTTTTTTTCATGATAACCTCCTTCAGATTATACGTTTAAGTTTTGCAGGATATATCAAAAAAACACGAATTAAACGCCGAGAATTCAGATAAGATTATTCTGGTTTAAAAGAATTTTTCTGCAGGCCGCCTTTCTGGTATATATTCCGTGAAAATTTTTCCTTCATTCACTCCCGTATTCCTTGACATCCGGAGCCCTGTATTCGCATGGACAGATTATGTCTTTATCGTTTTCCCTGTCTTCTGATGCCAGCCTGCATGGACAGCACATATATCCATAGCGTTCCTTGTTGGTCTGAAGGGCTTCAAGGAGCTCGAAGACTCTGTCCAAATCCTTATTAAAAAAAAAGCCCTTTGGCTCCTGAGCTTTTTTAAGCATTTTGTATAAATCATCCGTTATATTCATATGCCAAGCGCCTCCATAATCTCATCTCTCTTGAATCCAACAACAATTCTATTGCCAATGATAATGGTAGGGAAAGTAAGGCGGGGATTGAGTTCTCGCAGGGCATTTATGGCCGATCTTCTTTCTTCTCCGCTAAGAAGATCCATGTCAGTTTCCTGATAATCAATATTATAATCCCTCATAAACTGCTTCACCTTCTTGCAGTGTAGACATGTGCTGAGGGTATATAGCTTTACGGGATATCTCATATTGAACCTTCCTTGGTGAAGTTTTTATGGTTTGAGTTCGGGATTAATGTTTATACATTTAAAAGACTTGAGATTAGCTGCAGTAAAAATCCCGGGTTAACACATCTAAAGGCAGAAGAGAGGCGGATCAGTATTCATACAATAGCAAAGCGGGAAATTATTTTTCCCTCCTGGTAGAAATCTTTAGCAGGACATACAGGGGGCAAAAACTTATTGTGCTGGTTATAATAAAGATAATAGCAAATATACCAAGGATGATTGCGGCGAGACCTGATATATTGCCGGTCCAGTACAGTAGCAATACAATGATGGCCAGGAGCGTTCTGACAAGACGATCAATAACACCCATATTCTTTTTCATGCTGCACCTCCTTTGTGTAAAGTAAAATGTCTGATGAAACAGGTTGAATGGAATCAATGCCATGGTGTTTTTGATGATGCGGATATAAATTTAATTTTAATACTTTATCTCAAAAAATCAAGAATGTTATGAAGAAAGATCGGAATATGTTATATCTTTTTTTAAAATAGGGTTTGAAAAACTTTAAAAAAAAGCAGACATTGAGTTTATCTTTAAAATTAATTGTGTCTGAGGATTTGTGATACACTCGGAATAATCACATTGAAACACTATCTTATTATTCACCTAATAATCTCATCTCTTCTGCGGAGAGAGCCCTGTTAAAAACTGCAAGCCCCCCGATAAGGCCATGGAAATAGGCTGGGGTCTGATTTGGATCATGCGTTCGGGCGCCTATAGTAAAATCCACGCCATCTTTACCCGCGTTAAATATTCCCCGGTCATGGTGATAGGGATTTAGACTGTTCCCTTTCAGGTATTCAATGCCTTCCCTGAAGTCATTATTGGGTAGTTGACTGAAAAGGCCATTGAAATATGCGCGTATATCTCTGGAATCATAGGTGAAACCAACCGTACACCACTCATCTAAGGGTACAGCTGATTTGCTGATTGCATAATCATAACACCACTTGAGGCCGTGACTGGGACCTCCTTCTGCCGATATATGGGGTGTAACCCTGCCCGGTCCTGGTTCATGCTGCCATCCCATGTTTAAAAAAAGAGCATATTGCCTTTTCCCTTTTGGATCGTACCCTCCGCCTGCCTCATACCAGATACCCGCGATAAATTCGCTTGGTCTGCCATCAGGCTTTTTACCACGTTTGATCCAGGCAATAATACTTACCTGCGAATCATGACCATGAATATCAAGCCTGTTAAGATCCTGCCTGGGGATTTTAAAATAATGGTCCTTTGTAAGTTCCGCGGAGTATCCACTAATGGGTCCCTCATCGCTTCGCTCGATCGCTTTCACAGCCTCATAAAGGCGATAAATTTTATTGCCCGATGAAGAGACACGTTCCTGTCCACGGGGTTCTGAAAAATCCCAGAACGCTATGATACCGGGCATTTTGGTTATGCTATTATAGATGTTGTCAACCCTGTGTTTCTCTTTTTTCATTAGAACCAACCTGTCATCAATTCCAGGTATTTTTATCCATATAGTTTCGGACTTGAGCTCTCTCTCAAGAAGGATATCGGTCTATCCTGCCATACCTGCGGTCTATCCTGTGAGATCAGTCAAGAAGATATGTGTCGGATTTAATTGCTCTCTATAGAGGAGTTATATTCTTTCGTACCGAGCGATTTTAACTTGAAACCGATTCCTCTCTCTTGATATAAATATCTCTTTTGGGAAAAGGTATCTCTATCCCTTCCTCATTGAACACCTCTTTTACTCTGTCTGTAATATGAGAGATAGTATCCATCCTTTTTCTGGGGTCATTGATCCATACCCTTGCCTGAAGATTTACCGCAGAGTCTCCGAAACTCCTTACTACTACCCTTGGTGCGGGATCGGCCATAACCCAGTCCAATTCCCGGGCAACCTTACAGATGATGTCCTTGGCCTTGTTAACATCAGCATCATAGGCAATGCCTATTGGAATGCGCACACGGATTTCCTTTGTGATAGTTGTATAGTTAATGATATCCCTTGTCATAATCTCATTGTTGGGAATAACAATCACAATGTTGTCTGTGGTTTGGATCTTAGTTGCCCTGAGACCTATATCTATCACATCACCCCATGTTGCGGAATTGGCAGGCGCGCTCCATACCTCAATACGGTCACCTATCTCAAAAGGGCGATCCATTATCAGCAGGACCCCTGCTATAAGGTTGGAAAGTGTGTCCTTTGCTGCAAATCCTATGGCGATTCCTGCCACACCGGCTCCGGCAACAAAAGGCATGATATTGACTCCCAGCACATCAAGCGCCAGTATAATGGCTGTTGTAAAGATGATAATCGAGGAAAACCTTTTTAAGATATCAAACAGGACGTCATCCACCTTGGTTTTGGTTTTTTTGGACAGGTTCTTTTCAAGATAGGGCAGGAGGCCGATTACCGCGCTGTTGAGAAAAGATCCGATCAGCAGGATCATAAACCCATAGAAAATCTTTCCTATTATATCCAAATGGACCAGATTGACCAGACCGGCACATACAAGGATCAGGACTATGTAATGGCCCGCCTTTCTGAACAGATCAAATAGCTGTAGGTTCCTGCTAAAGAATGGTTTTTTACCGTATCTCTTTTCAATCCGCCATGCCACAATGTTAAAGACCCACCAGGCAATAGCTCCTGTAATAAGGATAAGGCACAGGTTGAAAATAGTACTGACTGTGGGGTCCTGGTGAAATACAAGCTGTTTATAGAAATCCATAAAGCCTGAAAGGCGGTCTGCCATGTTAGGAACCTCGCTTTATCTAGAAGAGAATGTTGAATATCAAATGCCAATAATCCTTTATTGTTGAGTTTTATTCGTATGAACACAAGGTGGAGGTATGTCCGGATTTAGCTGATAGCTTTTACTTATTTAAATCCCAAGCGCGTCTGAAACCGCCTTCTCCATTTCATCAACAGGCGGATTTTCTCCTGTCCATAACCTGAGCTGCTCTGCACCCTGATAAACAAACATCCCTAAACCACTTACAGGGATACATCCTTTGTTTTTCGCAATGGCTAAAAGCCTTGTCTCGAGAGGGTTGTAAATGATATCCATTACCACCATCCCTTTTTTGAGGATGTGTTCAGGCACAGGGCAATGATCAGTATATGGAGACATGCCCACAGAAGTGGTATTGATTAGTATATCCGCTCCGGTATCATCAAATTTGTTAAGTGGTATAAACGGACAGGACAGGTCATCTGCAAGAGTTTTGCCCCTGCCAATTGACCGGTTTATTATAGTGACTTCAATATTTTTCTCTTTCAGGATATATCCGATAGCCCTGGCAGCACCCCCTGCCCCGATTATGGCACAACTTTTTCCTGCCAATTCGGTCTTTTCCTCAAGCGCCATAAACGCACCAATGGCATCGGTATTATGCCCTGTTAATCTGCCGTCATTATTCACCACCGTGTTCACTGCCCTGATCTTCCGGGCCAGGTCGTCCACTTCATCCAGCATGGGGATAATGTTGGTCTTATGGGGTATGGTTACACTCAGTCCGCCTATTTTCAAAGTCCTGACAGCATTTACGCACATGGCCAGATCCTCAACAGAAAATGCGAGATAAACCGCGTTGATATCCATTATGGAAAAGGCGGTATTGTGCATGGCAGGGCTGAGGGTATGGCCCAACGGGTAGCCGATAACGCCAAAGAGCCGTGTTTTTTGATTAATGTCCTCAAATGGCATAGAAATTTTCCTTGTTAAATTTGATGATATTTACATAATCAAGTGGGTTGTAACTTGAAACTGATTGACTGTAGATTTTAGAAGCCTTGATGAATTCAAACAACTCAGGGCTGAAAGTATTCTACCATCCTTCTCATCTCGATCTCAGGGATCTGGCCGGCAGCAGATTTCTGACCTGTATCAAGGGATGTAAATGTGAAATGAGCCCCCATGAGATAGGAAAAGATCCTGCTTATCCTGCCTATCGGCCCCATGCAGAATGCTACAATTTCAACTTTCTGCTTTTGGGCTCGGGGAATAAGTTCAAGCACTTTGAGGTTGTCCTCCCACTCTCTTGCCCAGGTAATGATTTTAACAACATCAGCCCCTGCCTCAACGCTGTCCGTAAAAATTCCTTCCAGTGCCTGGTTTGAAGGTGTCCTGTCTCCTATATGGGTTGAGATTACAATCCTGGAATTGCCCTTGGACTCACATATCATCTCCCTGTACTCTTCAGGCATGCTCAGCTCCACATCCACATAGGCTGCCCCTTCATTGGAAGCAGAGATCAGGTATTCGGTTCGAATACCCGGATGAGCCAGGCCTTTTCCGCACTCCTGTTCAGATCGATATGTCATCAGCACAGGTCTGTTAGGAGAATGGACAAGTTCACCAATATCAAATGACTTCATCAGGTCCAGACGTATCTCAAAGATATCTGCCCGGGATTCAGCCTCGCTCATCTTTTTTAGGGCTTCATTTGTATTTGCCGCTATTATGGGGATGCAGTACATCATTTGCTCCCAAATCAGTACATTTGCGCCGGTCAAATCCGCCAGATTCCTGATTCACAGTCCCGGCCCTATTCTACTATTTTTTCTTTATAACAACCCATTAATCTGAAATTGCTGGTAATATCTTCTAACTTTTTCAGTGCTGATTGGATATTTCCATCATCACTTGATCCGATAAAATCGAGGAAAAATCCGTAGCCGCTTTTCCTGCCAGGCATGGACACTATTCTTGTCAGGTTAATATCTGCCTTTGCAAAGACTTCCAGCACCCTGAAGAGAGTGCCCGCCTTGTGTTCTGTGGAAAAAAGTACGGTACATTTTTCCCCAGCATCCTTGTTGATTTCTTTTGAAAGGATCAGGAATCTTGTTATGTTCCTCTCATAATCATCAATATCATCCTTGATAATCTCAAGATTATAGATCTCGGCAGCCCGGCTGCTCGCAATAACAGCAGATGAGACAAGTCCATTTTCAGCGATCATCTTTGCTGCAGCAGCTGTATCATAAGTTGTTATCGGTTCAAGTCTGTTTCTGGCAAGAAAGTTTCTGCACTGGGCAAGAGACTGGGAATTTGAATATACTGTCCTTATCTCCCTGTGATCAGTGTCCTTGATTGCCAGGAGGCAAAGATAGATAGGCAATTCAACTACTCCGACTACATGAAGATCTGTGTTTGCCAGGAGTTCATTTACTTCACCAATAACGCCGCCAAGGGAATTTTCAACCGGCACTATACCATAATCATAGAGGCCGGAATGCACACCATCCAAAACATCTGAATATTCGCGGCATGACACTGGGATGTAGGCATTTTCCCATTCTGCGGCCGCCACCTCAGAATAGGCTCCATGCTCACCGCGGAAAGCGATCACCATGTAATCTTTTGCCTGCAGGCTTTTGCTCTCCTTAAGGATTTCAAGATAAATCTTCTCAATAAAATCAGCATTAATAAGGGTCGTGGAATTCGCCCTGATCTTTTTGATAAGTGTCTTTTCCCTGTCACTGTCCTCGATCTTTGTCTTGAATTTTTTTGACATCAGTGCCTGTTCCATTCGGTCATTCAATAATCTCAGGATCTGGGAATCAAAAAGATCTATATTTTTTCTAATCTTTTCCAGACTCATGTTTCACCTCTCTCTGAATATAATGGTAAAATAATATATTTTATATGTTTTCTAAACCAAATACTGAACCTGTATCCTATTATCCTTATTTATTCAACTTGTGCACTGAATAATTGCTTTTTCCAGTTTTTGAAAGCTGATTTTTTTTATGATCGCATTTCCAATCCGGTCAAGCAAGATTAAATCTATGCTGTCGCCTTTTCTCTTTTTGTCCTTTTTCAGGGCATCAAGCACATTATTCATGTCACAATTTAGGGAAGTAGGGAGCCCCAGCGCTGTGAGAAGTGACTCCACCCTTTTAACATCTGCTTCAGGAAGCCCGCATATTTTTGAAGAGATCCTTGCGGCAACTACCATGCCAATGCTAATGGCTTCTCCATGGGGGATCCCCGTGACCTTTTCAAGTCCATGTCCAAAGGTGTGCCCGAAGTTGAGCTTTTTGCGCTCTCCACTCTCTCTCTCATCCCGGTTTACTACCCCTGACTTTATAACAACCGAGTCATATACAAGGCGTTCTATCACATCAGGTTTAAGTCCCAGTGCCCTATCTGCATTTGCCTCCAGGAATTTAAACAGCCCTGAGTCTGCGATTGCTCCGTGTTTTACGATCTCTGCCAGTCCGCAAAGGAGTTCCTCCCTTGGCAGGCTTTTTAACAAGCTCATGTCACATAAAACAAAATCCGGCTGATTAAAGACTCCCACCATATTCTTGTAGCCGCCTAGGTTAACACCGTTTTTACCTCCAACGCTGGCATCCACTTGGGCTAAAAGTGTGGTGGCGACAAAACCAAAGTCTATTCCACGCATATAGGTTGAAGCGGCAAATCCGGTAATGTCGCAGACTATGCCTCCTCCAATTCCTACAACATAGCTTGACCGATCAGCTTCAAACCCTATAAGCTGGTCATATATATCTTTCATGGTGTCAAGTGTTTTTATCTTTTCACCTGTTCCTATCTCAATGACATTCCAGTCCGGGAAGCGCTCCATGTAAAGTCCGCCCACATTAGTATCAGTAATAATAATGACCTTTTCTGCTGACACATAGTTTGAGAGATTGTTAATGCTCTCTCCAATTATTAGTGTTGAATGACCCGTTCTGCCTTTAATATCAAGTATTTTCATAGGTTATGCTCCAAATGGAAATTTTATATATAGAATTTAGGGTTTGAAAGAATCATGAGTATTTTACAGGGTCACACGGAGTCATTCTTGTCCCGGTTCCAAGGTGCTGAACCTTTTAGATTTAATCTCTAAATATAATACATTAATTTTGCAATAACTAACTAAGACACCCGCTACATCCAAATAAATTGTTGTGTAACCGCTGAATTATATTGTTTTTTACAACACACTTCAATACTGTTTACACAAGATTCAGGTTATATACTCCTGCTTACATGTTTATTTTTTCCATACATGCCCGCAGGATATTCATTTTTTCCATCATCTCTGCGAACATACCAGGCGACATGGACTGATCCCCGTCACACAAGGCCTCCTCAGGTTTGTTATGCACTTCAATCATAATGCCGTCGGCGCCGGCTGCCAGAGAGGCAAGGGCCATAGGCTCGATTATACTCAACCTTCCGGTCCCATGGGAGGGATCTACAATAACAGGGAGATGCGATACCTCTTTGATGGAAGGCACAATGCCAAGATCAAGGGTGTTTCTTGTGTAGGTCTCAAATGTCCTTATACCCCTTTCACACAGAATAACATTCGGGTTCCCTTCCGCAAGTATATATTCCGCGCAGTTGAGCCACTCGCTGAGGGTGGAGTACATCCCCCTTTTTAAGAGTACAGGAGTCTGTACCTTGCCCACCTCTTTGAGAAGGGAGTAGTTCTGCATGTTTCTTGTGCCAATCTGAAGAATGTCCGCGTACTCGCAGATCCAGGACACATCTCTGGGGTCAAGCACTTCCGTGACTATTGGAAGGCCTGTCTCCTTTTTGGCTTTTTCAAGTATCCTCAACCCCTGGATGCCAAGCCCTTGGAAAGAGTATGGCGAAGATCTCGGTTTAAATGCGCCACCCCTTAAAATATTTGCGCCCGCCTCTTTGACATTGCGGGCGATCTCCAGAGTCTGTTCCTCTGTTTCCACACTGCAGGGACCAGCCATTACAGTGAATTTTTCTCCAATCCGGATATCGCCTACCTGAATTGTTGTCCTTTTCTTTGTTTCCGGATTCAGTGCCGTAAGCCTAAGGTTTTTCATCTCTATCTTCTCCTTTGTATCTCTTTTCCCCTATCGGGGCGAAAAAAACCATAAAAAAAGCCGTGGACATTATTAATGCCCACGGCTTATATTTGCAAACATATGCATTCAAGTCACGGGCATACCTCTCCCATAAAAATGAAAAAATAAAAATTTTGTCCTGCCTGAAAAAATACAGTCATAAGATAATCCCCATGATAAAAATACGTTTAATGTGAATTTTAAAATGAAAACCTCATTTTTGTCAAGGGAAATCATTGACTGCGAGGAAACTTAAAAGCTCCAAATTCTTATGGAAACAGGAATTTCAAACAGGAGGATAGGCTGGATCTAGCAAGTATATACTGTGTTCAAAGCACTTGTTTTTATTGTGGCTTATTCATTGACACACTGCCTGTCATCCACTATAGTTTCCGGTAATTTGCTTTCTCAATAAATGGCCTTTTCTCTCAATCTCTTTATCAGCCTGCATTGCTGGCTGCGACATGGTCCACAGTAAGGACGATCCTCTGCACGGGTTCTGATTTTAATTCTGTAGAAAATTGCTCATTTCTGAACTGAAAGCCCCATTAGCATAATTTTAGTCATATATGACGGACGACAACTAAACGTCTCGGAACTTCTATAATATATTGGAATTATAATTATAGACAAAGAGAACGGAGTTCAAACTTGCTGTTTATAAGAAAGGTAGTTTTTTCAGGTAGATAAATATGCGGTTAATTGTCAACAAAACAGAGAGTCTTAACGGTGAGGCGATCATACCCGCCTCAAAATCCCATACGATCAGGGCGGTTGTTATAGCTTCCCTTGCCCATGGTATTTCTGAGCTGAAAAATCCATTGCATTCCGAGGACACAAAGGCTGTTATCAATGCGTGCTCCGCCATGGGTGCCCGAATTGAAGAAAGGTTCGATTCCTTGATCGTTGAAGGATTCGGGGCAAGGCCTAAAACTCCGGATCGCGTCCTTGATATGCTGAATTCCGGAACTTCCACCAATCTTATTCTGGGAATACTGGCTGCCCTGGGCGTTGAGGCGGAGATAACTGGTGACGCTTCTTTGAGATCAAGACCTGTTACAGCTCTTACAGAGGCATTGACCGCACTTGGATGTGAAATCAAGTTCCAAGAGAAATTCGGTTGCCCGCCTTTAAAAATATCAGGAAAGATTCATAAAAACAAAGTCTCAATAGATGGGTCAAAGTCTTCACAATATATCTCAAGCCTGCTTATTGCCTGCCCTCTGTTAAAACAGGACACAGAGGTGACGGTGTTGAACCCGACTGAGCTTCCCTATATTGAGATGACCTTAAAATGGCTTGAGGAGCAGGGCATCAGGCTGGAAAGAGACGGTTTCCATTGGTTTAAAATTTTTGGCAATCAGGGATATACACCTATTAAAAAAGTGATACCTGCTGACTGGTCATCTGCCGCCTTCCCAATATGCGCAGCTGCGGTCACAGACTCCGATGTCCTTGTAAAGGGGATTGATATTAATGATGTGCAGGGAGACAAGGCGATTATTGAATATCTGAATCAGATGGGCGCGGATATTGAGATAAGGGAAAACAGCATTCGAGTCAAAGGGGCAAAACTTCAGGGTAGGCGGCTTGATATAAATGCCACTCCTGATACCCTGCCCGCCCTTTCAGTCATCGGGTGTTTTGCAGAGGATTCAACAGGTCTTGGCAATGTTGCCCAAGCAAGAGTAAAAGAGACTGACCGCATAACAGTGATGTGTAAGGAGCTGAAAAAAATGTCCGCGGATATTGAAGAGCTTCCAGACGGTGTTATAATCAAAAAGAGTCACCTGAAAGGCGCGAATGTCCAGGGACATCATGATCACAGGGTTGTTATGGCGCTTTCCATAGCCGGGATGATTGCTGAAGGGGTTACAATTATTGATACAGCAGAGGCAGTCTCTGTGACGTATCCTGACTATGTGGAAACAATGCGGCAGCTGGGAGCAGAGTTTGAACTTGTTTAAGAGAGAGCTATCATAATTGTTTGGTAGCCGAACCTCTCAGCCATTATTTTCTATGACCCTCAGTGGCAGCTGATAAATTCTTTTATAAAAATCTGAAACCAGGGTTCAATTCCACAAAAGGGCGTCAAAAAACAGTCTTCAGATAAAAATCTGTTTTGTACTCTGTTAATTTGTCGGTAAAATTTATCTTAACTTACTTGTATAAATTTAATTTTTCAAATAAGTTCGAATAACAATCCGTTTACTCGCTGAAAGAATAGAAGAATTATTAAAGTTTAGTATTGATTTTTTTAGCCCTATAATGTTTGCTATAATAAACAATAAATATTAGAATTATTTTAATACTCTTTATGAGCATAAAAGTTTGAAATATATCTTTATTACTATTAGGAGGCTGTAAAAATGTTAGGAAACACTTTTGGAAGAATGTTTAGAATAACAACCGTAGGTGAGAGCTATGGTATAGGTAAAGGCAGCGGACTGGCAGTTATAATTGACGGTGTCCCGCCGGGATTAAAGCTCTCTGATGAGCTGGTTCAGGAAGAGATGGACAAGCGCAGGCCCGGAGTTGGTAAACTTAATTCTCCAAGGCTGGAGACAGATCAATGCCACATATTTGCGGGAATGGCACAGGATGGAGTCACTACCGGAGCACCCGTTGGCATTATAATCTATAACGTGGATACGCAGGATATCCATATTGAACAGTACAAGCAGTATAAGGACCTCTGCAGACCGGGTCATGCCACTTATGGTTTTTTCAAGAAATATGGGGAAAACCAGGACTGGTGTGGAGCTGGACGCTCATCAGGAAGAGAGACCGTCGGAAGAGTTGCAGGTGGAGCTGTGGCAAAGCACATCCTCGAGCAGGAAGGGATTGAGATCATTTCCTATACTACCGAATGTATGGGGATTAAGGCCAGAGAGATGAGCTATGAGGAGGCAAAGGCCAATCTTCGCAAGAACGAGATCAATTGCCCTGATCTGGAAGCAGCAGAAAAAATGGAGAAACGGGTTCTGGAGATCAAAGATGAGGGCGATACTGCAGGCGGTATAATTGAACTCAGGATTAAAGGTGTTCCAGCCGGTCTTGGAGAGCCTGTCTTTGATAAGTTGACTGCCCTTTTAGGTCATGCCATGTTTTCTATCGGCGCTATCAAGGGCGTTGAGTTCGGTGCTGGATTTAAGGTTGGAAATATGAAAGGTTCAGAAAACAATGACCAGTTTACCCAAAAAGATGGTAAAATACGCCTCAAGACCAATTATTCAGGCGGAACCCTGGGAGGCATCAGTAGCGGAGAAGAGATTGTCATGAAACTGGCAATAAAGCCCACACCAACTATCAGTCTAAAGCAGGACAGTGTTAATATGCCGAAAAATGAGATAGAGGAGTTGAGCCCCATTACCCGTAGGGATCCTACCCTTCTTGGCAGGATTTACTCTGTGGCAGAGGCTATGGCAGCCTGTGTAATAGTTGATTCTCTTATGATGGCCCGCGGCTATGATAATGTTTGCCGGGTGGAGAATCCATGGCGAGAGATTTAATACATCAATTTAAGTCTAATAAAAATGCCGTGGATATTTTGTTCACGGCTTTTTTATGAGCTATGAAGCCGGTACTACTGAGTTGAAACGTGTTTTTATTCTTTCATTGGTAGCCAAATAGGAGTATTCGTTTTGAGGTTTATGCTCCTTTTGAATGTTGACCAGGGGATCAATCCTGCCCGCAACATATAAAAGGGGCATTTCTTACCTGTCCCTTTTGCAAAAGGACTGAATTTCTTCATCATTTCTGAATTCGTTGTGTCCGCAGAAATCATAATGAACCATTTCTTTGATATTTCTCATCCTCTTTTCCCCTGGAGCCATATCCGGATATCCGATCACAATCATATCATAGATTTGCATGTAGTCCGGGATCCCTAGGAGCTTTCGTAATGCGGGTCCTGCATCAGGCCTTTCAACACCTGACTGCCACTGGGAGGAAAGGCCCAGGCTCCTTGCTGCCAGATGTAAATAAAGAAAAGCGCTGGCAAGGGAGGAGGTAAGGACAGACTGCCATTTGCGATCATCCTGCCCAGCTTTTCCAGGAAGGCCGATACGGGCCCTCATGTCACCCAGCACCAATATAAAAACAGGAGCCTTTGTTACTGCAGGAGGATCTGGCTCTCCAGTGATCTGATTGCCCATACTGTTTTTATCAGAGCCTCTCAGGGCGTTGATAATTTTCATTATAGATACTTTCAGTGCTTGATCCCTTATGATAATAAATTCCCAGGGCTGGGTGTTGGCCCCTGATGGAGCCCAGCGTGCCGCTTCAATAATCTTGTTCACATATTCGTCCGGAATAGGATCTGATTTGAATTTGCGTATGCTCCGTCTCCCTTTTACTAGATCCAGAAAGTCATTATAATTCATTTTATATCTCCTTGATGTTTCGGCCGGAAGTTCTGTCAATCTGATTCCGGAACGTCATATTGTTGCCTTTTACTGTATCCTGCTTTTAGTGTAATTTAGAAGGGATACATGTCCTGTGTTTGCTCCTGCTGTAATATTTGAAAAGCCGGGCACCCCTGATACAAATTAAGAGAGTATTTAATTCGAACGAGGAGTCTTCTGGTAAGTGTATACCGCCCGGTTATGCTCCTTCAAGTCTTTTGAGAAATAGTGGGATCCGTCATTTTTTGATACAAAATAGAGATATTCGGTCTGGTCAGGGTAGATCACCGCGTGAATGGCTTCATAACCTGGATTAGCAATAGGGCCTGGTGGGATTCCACGGATAACATAAGTGTTATAGGGTGTTTTACGGGAAAGGTCTTTTTTTGTTATATTACCATTAAAGTCTTTGATTCCATATATTACTGTGGGATCACTTTCCAGACGCATATTCATCCTGATTCGGTTTAGAAAAACACTGGCAATAAGGGGTCTTTCCTCTGCTTTGCCCGTCTCCTTTTCTACAATAGACGCAAGGGTGACAACTTCATTTAGTGTCCTTCCAGACTGTTCAATGGCAGGCAGTAGAGGTTTGACAATCTCTTGAAACCTTTTAATCATGGTATCTGTTATTGATTCGCATGACAGCCCCAACCCAAAGTTATAGGTATCAGGATAGAGATGACCTTCAAGGTTTGGACCTGAGATGTCGTATTTTTCCAGTACTTTTTTATCCTGGGTATATATAAGAAACTTATCTTTATCCACTAGCCCCTTATCTGCGAGCAGTTCCGCGATCTGGTTAATTGAATAGCCTTCAGGGATGGTTACCGGGTGGGTAATGATAATCCCTTTGATTATTTTCTCCATAATTTGAAGAGGGGTCATGTCCGGGCTGAGTTGATACTCTCCAGCCTTGATCATTCGGCTGTAACCGTTAAACCTCGCCCACTGCATAAAAAGTGTCTGGCTTGTTATTATATTGTGCTGTTCAAGATCCTCTGCCACCTCCTTAAGGGACATCCCTTCCTTTATAACAACAACCTGGCTCGCTGCTTCCATATCCGCTGGTGAGTTTAGAAACCATACGAATCCGAAAGCAAGAGCTGTCATTATGAGAACGGCAAGTCCTGAAAAGATAAAAAGCCATTTTCTTAGGGAAAATTTAGACATTAGCGACTCAATAATAGTCCAAGGGACAAAAGTAGACCCTGTGCGACAAGTGTATTTATTGTCAAAGCTTGAGCAGGGATTAATTTTTCATAATCCAGATATTCCCGAAACACAATTATCATGGCCTTGATCGCGAGAGGGATAGATATAAACGAAATCATGATTAGATAGGACTGGCCCAGAATACTTATAAGAAATATAACAAACGCAAAGGACATTAGCATAATAACAGAGTAAAGGTACCTGGAAAGACCGGGTCCCAGCTTTACAACAAGATTTTTTTTGCCCGCTGCCCTGTCTGCTTCATAGTCGGGAAACTGGTTTATCCATATTACCGCAGTGATAAGAAAGCCCTGTGGAAATCCAATCATAAATGCCGTAAGTGTGAAGGCATCGGTCATAACATAGTAGGAGCCCAATGTGACCAAAGGGCCGAACGCAAAAAAAATGGCCAGCTCTCCCCACCCCTTTGACATCAATTGCAGGGGAGGTGCTGAGTAAGACCATCCGGCAAGGAGGCCAAGCAGTCCCAGGGGTATAATCAGGTATTTGCCTTCATATACAAGCCATATAGCCGCGCCCAGGGCTAGGATAAAAAAGGCGATTGAAAGTGTCATAATGTTGGTTGGGCGCAGCTGTTTTTCCTGTATGACCCTGCTTCCTCCGCTGAACGGGGTAAGTCTGATATTTAACGGGTCACTTCCACGTGCATCATAAAAATCATTAAGCAGGTTAGCGCCCAGATGGAGTCCCGAAACTCCTACTATTGTAACAAGAAATGGAATTAAGAAAAATTTTCCCTCAGAAATGGCCAGACATGTGCCTATTATTACCGGCGCTATAGAACCTGTCAAAAAAGGTGCCCTCAGGGCATGGACGTACTTTTTCATTTTAATCGCTCCCCAATAGAGTTTATGGTGTTCATATATTGTTCTTGTATTACAATCATTGAAAAAACATA
>JAFDJA010000205.1 GCA_019307745.1 Deltaproteobacteria bacterium
CTGGACAGGCCCATTGTAATGGTACAGTTTAAGCGCACCTTTTGTAAAAACACCGTTACCGCCAAATGATCCGATTACCCCCCGTACAAGCCCCCTGAGGCTTGGGCCAGGACCGTCTGGATGGACCCAGTTACCTATAGATTCAAGGGAGCCTAAATGTAAGATTTCACCGTTAGGAAGCACCCAATCAATGGCAAGCATATTCCTTGCATTATGACCGTTTGATAGGCCATGCCAGGTCACTCCCCAAGTGGAAGTGAGGCTGGCAAGGGGGGATGTGATCGAGCTGGCCCCGCTTATACTCAGGGTAAGCCCGAGTTTCATGGCCTCAGCTTGAACCTGAGCACCAACAGCAAAAGGTTCCACTACGGCTATCCGGTTTTTCTCATCAATATCCAGGATCCTGTTCATCCGGCAAAGATCAATCTGGATTTGCCGCTTGTGATGACAGGCACCATGCATGCCCCAGCCCGTGGCAATTGCCTTATATTTTATCTTATGTGTGTTGCACAGCTTGACGATCTCCTGGACCTCCTCTACAGTTTTGGGAAGTACAACTGCAGCAGGCCGGTGCGGAGACCAGTTATCCGTAGCTGTGTTAAAGGAAGGCTGCCAGCTGTATGAATCGAGAAGGGCTGGTTGTTCTGAAATATTTTCTTTTCCCACAATGCCTTCAAGCGCTTGATGTTCATCTCTTTTTAACATTATTCATCCCCTATTGCCATGAAGACGATATCAACAAGGTCATACACCTCTATTGCGGTATCTCTTTCTTTTAAAGAATCCTTCAAATTTCTCTCACACCATGGGCATGCTGTAACAAGTGCATCTGCACCCGTGGAAACAGCCTCATCAATCCTGTCTTTAGCCGTGAACATACTTAGGTCTGGATCAGACTCTCGAACCCCTCCGCCTGCTCCACAGCACCAGCTGTGTTGTCGGATGCGCTCCATTTCAACAAACTCGATATCAGGAATCGCTTGGATGACACTTCTTGGCGGATCGTAAATCCCATGTCTTCCTGAACGCTTGTAATAAAGAGGGCGTAAAAGCTTATTCCCTTCCCATTTTCCAAGTGGAGGCTCACTCCTTCTTCCCAGGTGACAAGGATCATGATAGGTAACCCTCAGTGGAAGCTTCTTCAAAAATCTGATTTTGCCCTGTTTCATCAGTCTGAATAGTAACTCGGAGATATGAAGAACCTCTACTCCCAGATTGCGGCCTGTCCATGGGTAGAAATATTTAAAGGCAGAGTAACAGTCCGCACAGGGTGTTACAAGGAGCCTGGCACCTGAGGCCCGTATTCTGCTAATCATATCTTCCGAATAATTATTTAGTACACCTTGGTAACCCATTTCGTATGCTCGACCACCGCAACAGGCTTCGTCCTTTCCGGCAATACCCACGTTTACACCGGCTTTATTCAAGAGCTTTATCGTATTCTGTACGGTTGGCCAGAGTTCTTCATCATATGAGAATCTACACCCAGCATGGAAGAGAACATCTACCTTCTGTTTATTGATATCAGCGATTTCCATGCCATTAGACCAGTTGCCCCGATTTCCTTTTGCCATCCCGAAAGGATTATCCTCTTTCTTCATATTCTCTATCACGTCCATAAGCTCTGGAATTAAGAATCCCTGCTCTACACACAGGGCCCGGAATGCTTCAAACACTTCAAGTGAGTCTATGTCGTCCCGGTATGCCTTGCAGGAAACCTCGCATCCGCCGCAAAGCATACATTTGTATACAATTTCGGCAATCTCATCGCAGATTTCGCTTCTGCCATGGAGAAGTGAATTTGCCATTTGCAGCTTTCCTCCGCCAGAATATGCATTAAAATGATACCTGCTAAATGCCGGACATACCTTGGCAAACTGCCAGCTTTTGATATGCCCCTGAGGCAACCATTTACAGGACGAACACCGGGAACAGCCTTCAATATCCATTTTATATTCTTCTAGTGACACGCTATTCTCCTCCTATTCAGAAACAGAGTTTTCCCCTATTGAGAATTCCGTTCGGGTCGAAAGTATCCTTCACAAGCTTTAACGCCTTCACTGTGTTCTTACATTTTTGATATGCCATTTCAGCTACCGGCCCATAGGGTCTGGAGAAAAATGCACCATCATCCATCAGGCGCTCAACACAGCGAAGGAATAAGTTGGATACCATTGATGATTTTTCTTTGTTGTTGGGGTCATATGAAAAGCTGAATTCGCAATGGCACGACCGGCCAAATTCGATGGGCTGGATATAGACACCCATTTCATCTGAATTGTAACCAGACTCAGCAATCTCGTGGTTTATGACAGAAAGATGAGCGTTAATTTTGTCAAGGGTCGTTACAAAAAAGATCTCCTGAAAGGCACCTTTTGAACCGAGTTTCCAGGGCGTACCTGGTTTAGGGGTGTCAAGGATATTCAAAAATTTTTTGCTTGTTGTATGTGGAATCTCCTTTGTTTTTGAAAGACCATTCTCTTTGAGAATATCTTCAATTTCCTTTTCCTGATACGTTACCCTTTTTTCCGGTGCATAATTCAGTCCAGAGATACAATAAAACATCGTCCAGATAGAAGCGTCAGGTTGCGGTTGACCGGAATTCTTATCGATAATCGATATCACATTTCTATTGTTCAGTATGAAAAACTCGTCTGCCAGCCGACACCTTGTCATACTGTACATCGCACTTATCAATTTGTTGATATCATGAGATTGAACAAAATAGGGTTTCTTTATTGTTGGCAGTAGCTCAAGTTTTACTGAAGCCCAGGTCACAATTCCCATCGTCCCTTGGGCACCGGTAAGAAACGAGGTAAAGTTTGTTGCGCCCGGGCCAAGGGGATTTTTTTGCGCACTGCCATAGTTCTGCATCTCCTTAGGCGTACCTGGACCTGCTGAAGAGCCGGTTCGCATGATATCACCTGTTCCGTAAACCACCTCAGTTGTTATGAGAGGATCAGGCGAATCCCAGTGATATCTTGGCATCGTAGCTGGCTCTCTCTCCAGATAGCTGGCAATAACCGATTTGGTTGTGCGCGGGAGTAAGGGCATCATAAGCCTCATCCCTTCTTGTTTAGCCGCTTCCTTAAGTTGAGTAAAAGTAACACCGGGTTCTATGATCGCCACTCTGTTGCGTCTGTTTATCCTTAAAATCCTTTTCATTTCGCTTAGATCAAGGACCATGGCTTCACCCACAGGCGTACTGGCGCCATTGATTCTTGGAAAACCAGAAGAACAGGTCGCCACGTTTAACGCGTTACTGTTCGCCACTTGGATAATGTCCTTGATTTCATCTAATACGCTGGGTTTCAGCACACATTGGGGTTCTCCGTCAGGTACAAAGCCGATTCCTTTCCCGTATTTGTCTAATATTGAGGCCTCATCAAAAAATCTGGCATCACCAACAATCTTTTTTAGCGTATCCTTTATTGCGTTTTGCATTTCTATGCCCCCAAATCAGATTTTTTGACAATGCCGTTGCTGCCGACGCTTGCCAAATTCCTTTTCACACTGGCATACTGATCATCGATTGACTTTTTTAGCTTTTTTCTTAAAAATAGAATGATTTTGTTCTGTATATTATTGAAATTTAAAGAGTATTTTATCATCCATATGCCGGGTTTCGTGGTGAGAATTTTTACCGGGATATCCAGCCATTTGACAAACCCATCTATTTTACCCGGATCAGAATTATCCAACAGGTCAAGAACGTCCATCATTTCTATGCCATCTTTTTCTTTAAGATCTTTAAATAGCCTTTCGATCAAAGGATATACTTCTTCAAAGACCGCATTAATGTATAGTTCATACAGAAAACCATAGACAGTTGTTCTTTCCCCGGTGGGCATATCGTTTCCTCCTTCCTGATTTAAAAAAATATCATGTAACTTGTTTTTCGTAGTTCTTGAAGAGTTATTAGATGCACATATCATAAATAAAATTAGAAAGTTATTTTTTGACCAAATGGGCACAAAGTGCCTTTGATCAGCTTTTTACGAGTTCATCAGTTCCATTAATCGTTCCTTTACCCATTATATAACTTGATCCTCCCGTAATTGTTTTGCCAGGTTTTTGCCGGCCTCTTCAGACGTACTCCCCTCAATGATCTTGCATTGCG
>JAFDJA010000012.1 GCA_019307745.1 Deltaproteobacteria bacterium
AAAGGAAGTGGCCGCAAGGATTCAT
Organism: Deltaproteobacteria bacterium; assembly: GCA_019307745.1. Lineage (GTDB taxonomy): Bacteria > Desulfobacterota > DSM-4660 > Desulfatiglandales > HGW-15 > JAFDJA01. The sequence continues at coordinate 26 of JAFDJA010000012.1, forward strand.
GGCGAATCTGGAACAAAAAACTTAAAGCATACACCACTATAGCTCTTACCAGGGTTGATGACTGGACCAATGAAGAATGCTGGGCCGCGGGAGGTGATCCTTCAATAGATTATGTTGCAGAAGGAAGAGCCGGTAGAGCGGAAGGTATTGTTGAAACGGATATGGATGGAAATAGGGTATGGCTATGGCGCCACATCGATCACACCATTCAGGATAGAAATCCGGCATGGGTAAATTACGCTGGTAAGGGAAAAACCGTCGCGGATTACCCTGGCAAAGCAGATGTCTTCTGGAGAACAGATGAGTCTACGGCCAGGGGTGATGATGAAGGTATTGTTAGTGACTGGCGCCACGACAATGCCCTGGACTACAATGAAGATCTGGGTTATGTCGCCCTTAACGCCAAGCACTGGAGCGAGTTTGTCGTCATCGACCACGATGCCGCCTTTGTCAGCACTGCGGAAGATTTTGCAGCTGATCCCGCTGCCGCACTCCAAGCCAATATCGATGCAGCAGCGAGTGATTTAGGGGATTTTGTCTATCGATTTGGCAACCCGAGCTGTTATAAGCAGGGTGACCCCCCGGGATTTTTAGACGAAGGCAACCAGCAGATGTATGGAGCCCATAATATTGAATGGATTGATGAGGGTTTGCCGGGCGCCGGTAACATGATGCTTTTTAATAACGGATGTTACGATCCGAGAGGTTTCAAATCCTCAATAATTGAGATCAATCCCTTTATTGCAGGTATTGATGAAAAAACAGGTGTTCCCACCCTCAGTGACAAATTTATAAACCCGCCGGAGGCAGGCTATAAATCAAACGGCGAATCCAATCAAGTCGTATACAGCTATCAATCCAGAAACTTGAATAGTTTTTACAGCTATTTTGCTTCGTCAGTTCAGCGTCTGCCTAATGGGAATAACCTGGTCTGCTCGGCTCGACACGGACATTTTTTTGAGGTCACACCTGACGGAGAGGTCGTGTGGGAGTATATTAATCCCGCACAAAATGGCGGCATTAAAACTACCATAATAGACGCAGAAAGCAATAGTCACTCTGTTTTCAGGGTCTCTCGTTATGGTTTCGACCATCCGGCATTTAAGGGGAAGGATTTGACGCCAAAAGGCAAAATCACCGAGCTCTTTGCCGCAGGTAAACTGAAATTCGAGGCAGGGACGCCGAAGGGCAAAAGAGGTAAAAAATAATTCCCTTTAAGGCGATGGAGAAAGATTAACTGAAAAACCATTTAGAATAAATCATTACTTTTATATAAAACATGGATAGAAACATTTTTTATGTTTTATAAAGGCAAGGTCGTTTTGGCCTTGCCTTTTATATTATGATCTACTCACATCAAAATATTCTGTATGTTCTTCAAACAAAAACAGGATATATTACATATAGCTGCTATTAATAAAAACCTAGATCATTTCATATAGGCTTACCATTTGTGTTTGTAATCGTAACCTAGAAAGAGTTAAAGTCCATCTTTGACTCTTGCTGATATCTCACGTGGTATTTGTCGTAAAATTCATTTTATTGAGCCCCTGTTTTTATCTTACTCCTGTCACATTTTCTATTTCACTAAAACACCCTAAAAACGCTGTATCAAGCAACCTCGCTATTTAATGTCCCAGAATGTCCCGCCTTATCCCATTTTGTCACATAATACGTTGCCTTTCCACTTGCTTGGGTTTCAAAGTCTCTACATATATAAGAGTCAATGCCTTTAGCCTAAACCCTTTTGTGTTGTTGCTTTCCTGTCATTTTACGGGTTTAACAGAAACTTTGCTATGATGAAAATACTCCCTAACAGAATCTTTAAAAATGAAATTGAGATGAAATCCACAATCAAGTTCTTGGGTTAAAGCTTCTTAATAAAGATGACAGGAATCTTTCAGCACAAAAATCATCAGGTAAAAAAAAGATGAAAGAAAAATCATTGGTTATCTGTATTACTAGGTAAATGAGTGACACTCAAAAAATTCAAAAACTTTAAAGGAGGATTTAACATGAAAAATATATTTAAGATATTAGCATTGTCGTTATGTATGATTGTTGCCGCCTCATATGCCTATGCCGGGCAAGGTAATGGCGGCGGTTGGGGCACCGGAACCGGATCACCTGGAGCAAATTTTGTAGACGCGGATGGTGATGGAATCTGTGATAACGCAGGAAACCGTATGGGCCAGGGCCGGGGCGGAAAAGGTAAAGGTAAAGGTAAAGGTTTTGGCAATCGTCTTCGTCAAGGCCCAAGAGATGGAAGAGGCAAAACTGCAGGTAAAGGCCTCAGAGATGGAAGCGGTCCCAATTTTGTAGATGAAAATGGTAATGGGATCTGTGATAATCTCGAATAATTGATAATCAAAGCCGATTAAGCTTCCTTTCTTATGCCCTGGCATGGAAAGGAAGCCTTTGGCAACAAATTGTCCCTACAAATCTAAAGACAATTTTAACATCAATAAAGACTCCTGATCAAAAATTTAGATTTTAATAGATGCAAAAGAGAGAAACAAGCCATGACAAAAAAACTTTAACATTGTTATTCTGCATATTGCTGCCATTGGGTCAGCTGGAGAAGTTCTCAAAGGAGAACATGGATACCCAAATCCCTATAATATTAAAGGTAGCCTGACACTTCACCATGTTATCACAGAGTTTGAAATACCCCCTGATCTCCTTATGAAAAAGCTGTCGATTCCGGAAGATGTATCAAAAGACCTCTTTTTGAAAAGTATTGCCTCCAAATATTCCTTTTCAGTACATGATATTCGGCTGGTGATACTGGAATATCTTCAGGAAAAATATCCAGACAGGACATATAAACAACCATTAACAGGGGAATCGTCCAAGGGCGGCCATGCCAGTAAACAAGGCGGGAAAAAACATGGTTCTCCTCCCAATTAGCCAAGATAAAAGGATCAAGGATTTGAGGATTTAAAATCCTTCAATGCAGATGTAAGATCAATAAAATCATCTATACTGAGGGTTTCTGCCCTTCTTTTTGGATCAATGCCACACTTTTCCAGGGAACACAGGATTGATTCACTATTAAAGGATTGAAGCGATCCTTTTAATGAATTTATCACGGTCTTTCGTCTGTGAGCAAATCCTCCCTTTACAACCCTCTTAAAAAGGTCATAATTATCTGCCCTCCTGGGGTGGGGCTTTTCCATGTCAAACACTACCACCATTGATCCCACCTTGGGGACCGGACGGAACTCTTCTTTTGACACCTGAAAAAGCGGTCTTACTTCCGCATTATATTGGACCAACACAGACATGGCGCCATAGGCCTTGCTGCCGGGAGATGCAGCAATCCTCCGGGCAAATTCAAGCTGGAACATTAGAACTGCCTTGCTTACAAGGTGCTGATTTTTAATAAGCATTTCCACAAATGGAGAGGAAATATTATACGGAAGGTTACCGATTACTTTTAACTTTCTGATTTGAGAACCGGCAATGGTGGAAATATCAAACCTGAGAATATCATTATTGATAAGAGACACATTATCTATATTGGCCTTTAAAAACCTGTCTTCCAGATCACTTATCAGGCGATGGTCTTTTTCAACAGCGGTTATATGTCTGACAACGCCGGCCAGAGGGATAGTCAGTGCACCCTTACCAGGCCCCACTTCCAGGATATGGTCTGCCCCGTCAAATCCACTCAGATCAATAATATGATTAATGATCCCACTGTTTTTTAGAAAATTCTGTCCCAGCCTCTTGTCAGGACGGAATACTGTTTTTTGACTTATTGGTTTGATCTTTGCCAATTTTGTCTTTACGCCTCTTCTCTCGAAAGATCTTTATACGTTGAAAGAGTATTAAAAAAATAAAATAGGACGGTACAGCGGCAAGAATTCCCATAACCAGTCCTCCAAGCAGAAGGGTGGCAACAAAGGTGCTTCCTGAATGAAGGAGGGCCTTGAACAAGGCCAATCCCTCTCCGTACTGGTGGATACTTTCAATATCAAAAGAAACGCCCAGTATGATGGCGCCTATCTTATAGTTGAGGAGGTAGATAGCCCAGAAGTTCAGCGGATTGCTGACCCATACGCCCAGCGCCGCAGTTATCTTGCTGCATTTAAAAAGCAAGGCCATGGACAAGGAAAAGGCCGTATGAAAAGGAATTATCGGCAGCATGCTTGAAAACACCCCAAAGGCCATGCCAAGGGCAAGATCATGGGGATCTCCTTTGAGATGAAAAATTTTCAAGTAACCATATCTTATCAATCTTTTAAATTTCAATTTTCTTATTCCAATTCTAAAAGATACTCTCAAAATTCAGGTAATAAAAGTTATGGACAGGCGGCAATCATCAAGAGGCAAGAGGTTTCAAATCAGTTATCGGGAATCTTGATCTAGCGTCTATTGACATGTCAGCATATTCATTGTTCATAAACCGGTAATACCCGGCAAGGGCAATCATTGCCCCGTTGTCAGTGCAATAGGAAGGCCGTGGATAGAAAACCTTTATACCCTTTTCAGCCCTTTGGGTAAGCCTCTGGCGAAGAAGATTATTACAGGCAACACCGCCGGCAATAACCATGCTTTTCACCCCTGTTTGCTTTCTAGCGTCAACCAGCTTGTCAACCAGTACATCAAAGACCGCCTCCTGAAATGACGCGGCAATATCAGCAATACTGATCTTTTTTTGCATATCCTCATCCTGATTCCATTTGTTGATAAACTGTGACACAGAGGTCTTGAGCCCGCTGAAACTGAAATCAAAAGAACCGGATGAAAGATATGCCCTTGGAAATCTGATTATGTCCTTTTGTCCTGACCGGGCAGTCTTTTCAATAATGGCCCCTCCAGGATAACCCAAGCCCAAAACTTTTGCGATCTTGTCAAAGGCCTCACCTGCAGCATCATCCAGGGTCTGTCCCATAAGGGTATAATCCCCAAGAGCTTTTACATGGTAGAGGCTAGTATGACCTCCTGATACGGTGAGTGCGACAAAGGGAAACTCAGGATGGTCATCTTCGAGCAGGATCGAAAGTATATGCCCCTCCAGATGGTTTACTGCTATAAGAGGTATCCCATTTGCAGCAGAAAGTGCCTTTGCATAATAGAGTCCCACGAGAAGGGCGCCCGCAAGTCCCGGCCCCACTGTCACTGCAATTGCGTCAATATCCTTCATCTCAATGCTGGCTTGAGAAAGAGCTGCATCCACAACAGGCACAATATTCCTGATATGCTCCCTTGAAGCAAGTTCAGGGACTACACCTCCATAAGGGTAATGCAGTTTGACCTGGGAATTAATCACATTTGCGAGCACCCTCATTCCGTCTGCTACTATAGCAGCAGATGTATCATCGCATGAAGTATCTATACCTAATATATTCATTCCTACTCATAAGAGATTGCCTGAGCGGGACAATCCAATACGAAATCCGGACAGGCGATATGCGCGCAGGGCGCATTATAGTAAGCACCGATCCCACGGGACACGGTATTATTGAAGACCTCGGACAGGAGGACCTCCCACCTAAATGTATAAATCAATTTTACTGGTTAAATTGATGGTTTGAAAAGAAGATTATAGCTGATTTGTATATCAGGCACTCAGATAACCCATACTAGGGTTGTGGATAAATAAAGTATCCCTAAAATAATTCAGTATCACATCACATCTTTAAACTAATCCTATTTTTAATCTTCTCCCACTTTCCTTCTTCCATAATTTCAATAAGGATCACAGTTATATTATCTCTACCTCCACCACGATTGGTCTCATCAATCAGCACTTCGGCCTTCTGTTCAATGGAGCTTTCAGGGTCACTAAGAATTGCACCAATTGCCTTTTCAGGGAGATAATTTATAAGTCCATCAGAACATATCACAACAATGTCCCCCACATCAACATTGATCCGGGTGAGAAAGGCTGATACGTTTTCATCCAGACCCAGCACCCTGGTCAGGGTGTTTTTAGCCGCGTTATTTAATCCCATATCAGAAACAGACAATCTCAGGCTCCTCTGCTCAGCAGCTACAGAATGCTCTTCAGAGACCGTAATAATATCCCCGTTCTTATAAAGCAAAACAGGGCTATCTCCCACATTAGCACACCACAGATTGCCTTGATCAGATAACACAGCAGATATTGTAGTTCCCATATTATGATAATCTGGTTTTTTCTGAGCCTCAAACACAAGAGAATTGGCAAAATATATGGAATTCACAAGATGCCTGGCATTTTGAGAAACATCCATCTCTATATCTCGAAGAAAATCAGGCGCTTTTTTCTCGGCCATCTTCTGCCAGTAATTTTTCATCGCATCAACGGCAAGACGGCTTGCCACCTCTCCGGCTTTATGTCCACCCATACCATCTGCCACAACAAAAAGTCCAAGCTGAGAACTAACAAAATAACTGTCCTCGTTGAGCTTTCGGACCAACCCTATATGTGATTTGCCTATTGCTTCAAGTTTCATAAGCTATATGAAATAATGTTATATTATTTTTATGTCATTCGATAACTACTGCGCCTTTTTTGCCTTAATTGCGTCAATTCTGGCAATCACCTTATTCAAATGTTCCGCCATCAGACCAGCCCTCTGATAACGGTTCTCGAGGGCCTTTGCCAATGCCTTGTCAATAATCTGGGTAATCACTTGCGGAATTTTCTGGTTTATTGACCTGATGTCAGGGTGAGGCTCTTTTGCAATTTGATACATCAATGATGTCACATCTTCACCTGAAAAAGGCTTTTGGCCTGTAAGCATTTCAAAAAGGACTACGCCCAGAGAGAAAATATCTGAGCGTCCATCCACTTTCTGACCCGCAACCTGCTCAGGAGACATATAGGACGGAGTACCCATAATAACACCTGTCTTTGTCTTGGAGGAAGATGTTATCCTGGCGATCCCGAAGTCTGTGACCTTTACTTCCGCTGTATCGGATAATCGCATGATATTCGCGGGCTTTATGTCACGGTGAACCACATTTTTGCTGTGAGCGAAATCAAGTGCACCTGCCACCTGGGCGATAATGGAAAGAGTGTCTCTGAGGGGAAAAAGCTCTTCCCTCTTGATAAAGCCCTCCAGGTCCTCCCCTTTCAGAAACTCCATTGCAATATAAGCCAGGTCATGCTCCTCTCCAGCATCATATATTGTCACAATGTTAGGATGAGTAAGCAGGCCAGCAGACTCTGCTTCTCTAAAAAATCTCTCCTTCATCTCATCCAGTGAGTCTTCGTCAAATTCAGACAAACGCACCGTCTTAATGGCCACTGTTCGATGGATCTTAGGGTCCTCGCCTTTATAAACAATCCCCATGGCACCGCGCCCAAGCTCATCCAGTATCTCGTATCTGCCAAGGGTTGGCTTTGTATCCATGTTCATAAGGGTAGCACCGATATCTCCTGGATGGCCTCCGCCTCCGCTGCCGCCAAAAATCATTGTGGACTCAGCATTCTTGAGTTTTGGCAAACGCTCATCCAGATCCTTGAAGTTCCTACCATCTTCAATGATCAAATTATAAGTGGACAAGGCCTTTGAAAACTGTCTCTTTCTTTCAAAATCCAACCCAAGATTATATAAAAGCTCCTTGGCACCATCCTCTTCAATATCAATCTTCCGAAACTTTTCAAGGGCAAGATCAAACATCCCCTGCTGCTGGAACGAAAGCCCCAGCATCTTGTTTGTTTCCACAGAATCCGCTTCAACCTTTTCCTTTGTCTTTTCTGTGACAAAAAACTGCTTGGAAATAATGAGTATATACCCCACAACAAGGAGAAGCATTTGAGGAGAAATTTTTATCCATATATCCCTGATTAAAAACATGACGAATCCGGTTATCCCATAAGCCAGAAAAAGGACCATGGTTGTAATTGCACCCATACCCGCCTTCATTTTAGGCAGGGCAAACGCAATATAAATACCGAAAACAAACAATATGATTGTTTCAATATTGCCGACCCATACCGGCTTTTTAATAAATCTCTGGTTGAGAATATTTGCTACAGAATTGGCAACCACTTCTGTCCCGGGCAATGCCTGGGAGACAGGGGTCACCCATCTGTCCCCTATGCCTTCGGCAGTAGGCCCAATGATGACTATCTTATCTCTAAAAAGGCTGGTCTGAAATTCATTTTTATAGACACGCGCAAAGGGAGTCTGGTGAAAGACTATTTCAGGACCTTTATTCCAGTTGATAAGAGTGTTCATACCAGAATCTATAACAGGTACTTTTGCAGTCAAAGACGGGCTAAATCTAAGATCGATTCCATAATTAGGATAGAGTGTTATATCTTCATTGCTTAATCCTTTATATATTCTGGCAATAGCCAAGGCGTAGGAAGGGAAATAAATATCATCAAGATAACCAACAGCATGAACCTGATTTCTTACAGAACCGTCAGTATGTTGAAATAGACTGTTATGGCCCACACCTGCAGCAACCTCTGCAAAAGATGGCAGTATAGGTGCCATTTTTAAAATCCATATCATATTTCCTACACGATCATCACCATACTTTTGAGTATTGACATTTTGGAACGCATGTTGGGCAACAAAATCATGGGCACGTAAATCTCTTCCGCTTCCCACTTTGTCGAAATAGACAGGGAGAACGACATTTCCGGAGTCTCTGATTGCATTATACAGCTTGGCATCATTATCCAGATCTTTTTTCACCTCTGCCAGAACCTGATAATAAGCAAGGCCCGGCCCGGGTTGCGCAAGGCCAAGAGCATCAAAGTCATCCTTCAATTTTTTAACCGCCTTAAGACCGGAGCTCTCTTCTGGTTCCATAAGAAGGATATTCAAAGCGATGACCCTGGCACCTGCCAAAGAAAGGTTACTTATTCCCTGAGCAAGAATATCTCTGGGCCATGGAAAACGGCCCAGTTCAGAAAGATCATCATCTGTAATCGCAACAATCTCGATGTCAGGATTTATATCTTCCGGCGCAGACATGCTGACCCTGAGATCAAAGGTCTTCATCTCGATGGCATCAGTAAAATCAAATATGCCGGTAAATGTGACAAATAGAAAAAAAAGTGTAACTGCCACACCAATGAGCCAATCCGGGATCTTCTTTTTCAATTTCATGATATTCCTTGTCCTGTTATCCGTTTATGCTATTGATTTAATTGATCAGGTCAAAATTCAGCTCAAGTTAAAATGGTGTCCTGTTTGTTTGCAGGTATCAGCTTCCTATGAAAAAAACTATAATATAACATATGGGGCTATCTTTTTGTAGATCCCTTCTCCTATACCATTAATTGAGGTTATCTCCTTCAACTTCTTAAAACCTCCACGCCTTGCCCTTTCCTCCACAATAGCCCTTGCCAGGCTCGGGCCGATCCCCGGAAGTGCAGTGAGTCCCCCTTCTGACTCTGAGTTCAATGAAATGGGAATTCCAAGAGTCAGTTTGTGGAATGATGAAATCTCCCTCTGAAACAACCCCCACCCATCCACTTTTCTTTGAATCTCTATCCTTACGTCAGATTCAAAAACCACATTATCTGACAAGATTGAGGAATCGCCTGAAGGAAGAAGACCTCCAGCCTTTTCTATTACATCACCCGGAACTACTTGGCTGCCGAAGGAATATACACCTGGTGAGCTTACGTCACCCTCCACCTGAATAAAAAACCCATCTTTAATCTGAACAGTTTTCACTGGCCCGTGTAGGAAAAATAAAGGCTTAAAAAAATAAATCGCCACAATGATCAGCAGCAGGATCAAAAGGCCATTTGCTTTACACTCATGTTTCGGGAGTAACATTCTCCAGACCAAAGGCATCATGAAGTGACCTTACAGCCAACTCTGTATATTTCTCCTCCACTACACAGGAGATCTTTATCTCAGAGGTGCTTATCATCATAATATTAATGTTTTCCCGGGACAAAGTTTGAAACATCTTCTGCGCAACGCCGGCATGTGCCTTCATACCCACACCTACTATAGAAATCTTGGCAATGTTTTCATCGCCAATGATATCTGCCCCGATATCCTGTGACACATTGTTTAAGAGGGTCATAGCCTTGTTGTAATCGGCGTTAGGGACAGTAAATGTCAAGTCAGTTATGCCATCCGCGCTAGTGTTCTGGACAATCATGTCCACCACAATACCGGCCTGGAATACAGGATCAAAAATCTGGGCAGCTATGCCGGGCCTGTCAGGCACATTGCGTATGGTTATTCTTGCTTCATTCTTGTTAAAAGCGACCCCTGACACGAGGACTTTTTCCATATCTTTTGTCTCTGCCACCACCATTGTCCCCCTCTCTTTCGTAAAGGTTGATCTTACATGGATGGGAACTCCGAATTTTTTTGCAAACTCAACAGACCGGATCTCCAGCACCTTTGCTCCGAGGCTTGCCATCTCCAGCATCTCATCATAGGAGATAGAATCCATTTTTCTTGCCTTTGAACATATATTCGGATCAGTCGTGAAAACTCCATCCACATCAGTAAATATCTCACACACCTCAGCCCGCAGGGCAGCGGCAAGGGCCACCGCGGTCGTATCAGACCCGCCACGTCCGAGTGTGGTAATATTATTTTTTTCATCCAGCCCCTGAAATCCAGCAACTGCAACAATCCTGTTCTTTTCAAGATTTTTCAGGATACGGCTGGTATCTATATCATGGATCCTTGCCTTACCATATAGCTGATCTGTCCTGATTCCCACCTGAAAGCCAAGCAGAGAACGAGCATCATATCCCATGGATTTAACAGCCATTGCAAAAAGTGAAATGCTCATCTGCTCACCAGTGGACAAAAGTACGTCCAGTTCCCTTAGATCAGGTTCCCTGGCAATTTCCTTAGCGAGTTCAATAAGTTGGTTTGTTTGTCCTGACATGGCAGACAGGACTACGACCATACGCCCTCCCTGTTTATGATATTCGATAACCCTCTGGGCCACATCTCTGATTTTTTCAATGGAGCCTACTGATGTGCCTCCATATTTCTGTACAATAATTGACATTATCCTGTCCTATACGACCTCCTCCTGACCCATAGCAACTATTATCTCTCTGGCACGAGGATGGTCCCCTGATATACGTATCTCCCTCTGCTCATCTCCTATAATCCTGATTCTCACTTCAATCCTCTTGTCTGGCATTATCTCCGGCCACCTGTCTGCCCACTCCATAACAACTACATCTCCCTGATGGATATATTCTTCTAGTCCGGCAGAAAACACTGCAGAAAGATCCTCCAGACGGTAGAGATCCATATGATAAAGGATGCTACGACCAGCATATTCATTAACAAGAGAAAAGGATGGGCTTGTAACAATCGTACCAGCATCAACACCCAGGCCAAAGGCAAGCCCTTTTGTGAACCATGTCTTTCCACTTCCAAGATCCCCAATCAAGGCAACTAGGTCTCCATCTTTGAGCAAAGCCCCTAGCCTACGCCCCAGCCAGCTTGTCTCATTACCTGAATTTGTTGTATATTTCAAGCTATTTACAGTCAAGGCTTAAAAGTTATTCTGAATTGTTATTTTATTTATGTCGCTGTGTATCCTGTCAAAACTCTGCTATACTTGGCTGTCTTCTCCATCACCTCAACCATTTTCTCAGCTTTGACTATCTTTTTCATAAAGGTTGATACAAGTCCATATGGGGAGGCAGTTCCGCCATGGGCCAGTCATCTCTAATAAGAGATGCTGCAATCTCGGGAAAGACCTCAAGGAGGTCACCTGCCAACACTCCGGCCGGACCCATATCCTCTGCCAGGAGATCTGCAGCCATCCCGTGCATATATACACCGGCAATCGCGGCCATGTTCATTGGCCACTGTCTGGCAAGAAAGCCAGCTATTAGACCGGTCAGCACATCACCTGAACCTCCCGTGGAAAGAGCGGGATTCCCCGTTGGATTCAAATATATATGACCAGCAGGATCAGCAATGAGAGTATGTGCCCCTTTCAATATCAGATAGCAGCCATGCTCCTTTACAAAAGCGCAGGCAGTACCTAAACGGTCAGCTTGGATCTCTGAATTCTTCAGGCCCGTAAGCCTGGCCATTTCACCTGGATGTGGAGTGAGTATTCTTTTAGAATTATGAGCAGTTAATACTTCCATATCACCTGCCAGTGCGTTTAACGCATCTGCATCAATGACCATTGGCAGGTCGCACCTGGCTACTATATTTCGTACCAGGGCTATTGTCTCTTTATTTGTGGACAGGCCCGGCCCGATTGCAACGGCTGTCTTTCCTTTTAGCAGGCTGTGTATAGCTTTTTCCGCTTTAATGGAAAGGCTCCTGTCAGAAGTCTCAGGCAGAGGAACGGTCATGGCCTCAGTCAGCTTCTCTTCAAAAACAGGATTCAGACTCTCTGGAACACCCAGAGTTACAAGGCCTGCACCAGCCCTCAGGGCACCGGTTGCTGTGAGCACGGCAGCACCTGTCTTGCCAATGGAACCTGCAATAACCAGAACATGCCCCCTGTCCCCTTTATGGATATCCTGTCTCTCCATATGGAAAAAATCCTTGAAATGGTTCGGCTCAATCATATGAAATTCTGCCGGGACCTGATCAGCAACTGTATCAGGTATACTTATATCAATTCTTGTGAGGCGACCAGCCAGCTCTGCCCCAGGAGAAATAAGTTCTCCCACCTTGGGAAACCCGAAAGTCACAGTAATGTCCGCCTCAATTGCAGTCCCCATTATCTGACCAGTGTCTGCATTTATCCCGGAAGGAATATCCACAGCAAGGACAGGTTTTTCAAGGGAATTAACTTCCTCTATCACTTGTGAATATAATCCTCTTACCGGAGTGCTCAATCCGGTACCCAGGATTCCATCGATTATATAGTCACAATCCTCCAGTTCCCTTTTCAGCTCTGCCCATCCATCCATATCAGGGACTTCCATTATATCAAACCCCATGTTTAGTACAATCTCGAGATTTGTCAATGCATCATTGGAAATCCTGCTCAACTCCGACAGGACAGCAACGGTGACCTTCAACCCTGCCTGAAAAAGATATCTGGCCATGACATACCCGTCACCACCATTATTACCACTACCACAAAGCACAAGCACATGGGAGCCAGGCAAAGGATCAAAGTGGTTCAAAAAGAGCCTGCTTGCTCCCCGGCCTGCGTTCTCCATAAGAACAATTCCAGAAATTCCCAGTTTCCTTATAGTTAGCCTGTCCAGCTCCTGCATTTCTGCTGCCTTAACAAGTCTCATCTTACCGCTCCAAAACCACCATAGCTACACCGTATTCACTGTCATCAGAAAGACTCAAGTGTAATCCAGCAATTCTTTTTTCCTTGCAAAACTCCGACGACCTTCCGTGTAGTCTCAGGCATGGCTGCCCTCCAGGCTGATGAAAGACCTCAATGTCCTTCCAACCAATGCCCCCTATCATTCCCAGTCCAACGGCCTTGGAAAAGGCCTCTTTGGCGGCAAATCGCAGAGAGAATGCTGATGCAGGAAACGCGCGCGCTTTGCACACCTCTACCTCATCAGGGGTAAAGACACGGCTAATAAACCTATCTCCCCACCGGCTGATCACATCTTCCATGCGTTTGATTTTCACTAGATCAACACCTATTCCGTAAATCATATCAATTGCCTAAAACAGATAAACCGTCTAGAGTTGAAAATTGACAATGTATCAGTTACTACTTGAAGCCCATTATTCCTTTTCCAGGCAACCTGAATCAGCCAATCTAAAATCCCTTCACCAGGCTCACCATATCTCTTACCGCCTTTTCAAGACCTATGAGTACGGCCCGGGCGATAATACTGTGACCAATGCTGTATTCCTCTATCTGAGGGAGATATCTGAATCTCTTTATATTTGAATAATTCAGTCCATGCCCCGCACTTATACCAAGCTTCAAGCCGGCTGACATCTCAATCGCCCTTGTAATCCTTTCAAAACGCTCTTCTTCTTCAGACTGGCTCTTTGCCTCAGAATAATGGCCTGTATGGATCTCAACGATATCAGCCCCTACCTTGTGGGCTATCTCTATCTGCTCAGTGTCAGGATCAATAAAAAAACTCACTTTTATTCCCTTATGGCCCAATCTCTCAACAACCTTTCTATACTGATCAGGATTTGCTTTCACATCAAGTCCGCCCTCAGTTGTGAGTTCTTCTCTCTTTTCAGGCACAAGGGTAACAATGTCAGGCCTGACATTCCTGGCTATCTCAATCATCTCATCAACTGCTGCCATCTCCATGTTGAGTCTGGTCTTTACAGTCTGACGCAGAAATCGCAGGTCCCTGTCATTAATGTGCCTGCGGTCCTCTCTAAGATGGCATATGATACCATCAGCTCCTGCCAGTTCGGCTATGGCTGCAGCAACAACAGGGTCAGGTTCATCTCCTCCCCTTGCCTGTCTCACTGTTGCCACATGATCAATATTCACGGCCAACCGTGCCATATTTTACACCTCCATATTCGTCTTCGCCCTTTAACCATCTTCGGGCAAATTGTCACCTTCAACCTGACAGAAATTTTGTCTCAAACTGGGATTCAGCAACCAACCCCCAGCCTGTTTTTGGTCATCAACTGAAATCCTGAAATACTTCCTAGTGCAAAGGAGGCCTCAAGACAAGAGATAAAAGCCTTCTTTCCTCTTTTTCCATAACTTGCGCCTCGTCAGACGATATCATGTGATCATATCCCATAAGGTGGAGAATGCCATGGATGAGAAGACGAAATATGGCCTCTTCCTGGGATTCCCCTGTCTCTTCACTCTCTGAAATTGCAGTATCCACAGACACAACTACGTCACCCAACATTCCAGATTCCACATCAGGGGATAGATCGTCAGACATGGGGAAGGCCAGAACATTTGTAGGGCCATCCCTGCCCAGATAACGATTGTTGAGATAGGCGATATGTTCATTGTCAGTAAGGAGGATGCTCAGCTCCGTTTTATTACAGTCCAAGTCTTTTAAGACCTTCTCTATCATCCCCTCTATCTTCTGCCTCGGAAGATCTTGTATCTTCCGGTGAATCGTGATCTGAATCTCCATTGGTCACCCTTTTCTCAGTTTTTGTACTCATCTCAGGATATTCAATGCGATGATGAAAAATTCCACCCAGAGTCTTATTAAAACTCTTTGCAATCTCATGAAGATCTTTTAGTGTAAGTTCGCATTCATCCAGCTGCCCATCTGAAAACGACATATTAATAATCTTCTGAACCATACCCTGAATACGGGCAGGAGTTGGATCTACCAGTGACCGTGAAGCAGCCTCAGACATATCGGCAAGCATCACAAGACACGCCTCTTTTGTCTGAGGCTTGGGTCCTGGATACCGGAAACCCTCCTCTTTAATAATTGCCGACTTACTTCCCTTGGATACAGCCTGTTCTCGGGCTTTTTTGTAAAAATAAGAAATCAGCCCTTTGCCATGATGCTGCTGAATAATATCAATGATTTCTCTGCCCAGCTTATGTTCCTTTGCCAGCTCTACACCATCCTTGACATGGGATATAAGTACAAGACTACTCATAGATGGAGCAAGCTTCTCATGTTTGTTTTCCCTCCCCATCTGGTTCTCAATAAAATAGATGGGCTTTTTCATCTTCCCGATATCATGATAATATGCAGCAACCTTGGCAAGAAGAGGATTTGCACCCACAGATTCAGCGCAGGCTTCAACCATGTTGCTGACAATCATACTGTGATGATGTGTCCCTGGTGCCTGTACCATCTGATCTTTCAGAAGGGGCTGATCCAGATTCGCCAACTCAAGAAGCTTGATATTTGTGGTAAATCCAAAGGACATCTCAACCAGGGGTATAATCCCAGTAGCGATTACTCCAGAAAAAAATCCTCCGGCAAACCCTGCAATAATTGCTACCAGGGCCTCTATACTATAAAAAGATCCGTATATGGATTCTATGGCCAGACAGAGTATTATATTAATGAGCCCGACCTTCAGCCCGGTCTTTATCAGGATCCCCCTTCCAAGGTAATCCCTTACTCCGTGAACAGATAGGAGACTGCTTATGAAAAAAAATATAAAAAATTCCACACGTCCTTCAACCAGCAGTGAAGCAAACACAGATATTATCAGGGCAAAGGTAGTTGCTGTTCCAATCCCTTGAAATACAGTAATAAGCATGGCCCCACATGCCACTGGCATTGCAAATAATAGGGCGGTGGACGTAAAGGCATAAAATCCCCTGGCGATTTCCACTGCAATAAAATTATAGGCCCAAAAAAAGACAAATATCCCCAGAAGAATCAAGGCATTAAAAAGGAGATCCTTTCCCTCATCTCCTTTCAGCCCGTACTTGATAAGACCCAAAGCATAGACCACAGACAACAGAAATCCCACAAGGACGGCCATGCCTGGCACCCTGCCCAGCATTCCAATACGCCCGGAAGATTCTATCTCCGCCTGGAGTTTGATAAGGTGACTGGCATTAATTATCTCGCCATCCCTGACCAGCATTTCACCCTTTTTTATCTTGTTATATATAGGGCTTATAGACTCTCTGGCAGCGTTTTTTCTTTTTTCTGTCTCTCTCTGATTAAATGTGACATTCGGCCTGACCATGGCCAGGGCGATATCTACAGAAAGATTCGCCAGTTTAGTGGATGTTGCTATTTTTTTTAAATCAGTTCTCTGACTTTCGATGGACTCCTTGGCACTTTCAACATCATAAAATCTCTCCAGATCTTTTACCAGATTCTGATCCTGTGTCTGTATACTCTGAAGATGGATACCTTTCTGGGACTGGGTCATAAGGACATCTTTATTACCTACAACCCCCTGCTTGAATACCTGATCGAGCAGATTAACAATATTATCCTCCAGCTCAGGGGAAAAATTATTTTGGGTAAGCCTTTCAAAAAGGTTGTCATCAGATGCTATCTCAATGCTTTTGAAAAAACTCGACTTCAGGAGTTCTCTTTCCTCTATCCTGTCAGGGGATTCTTCCGCTTCAGGGGCCGACTCCTTATCTTCAGTTACAGCAAAAAAATCCCTGGCCTCAGCCATGTTCTGTTTTAACCTGAAAATAAGATCTGAGACCAGGGGATCAACGTCATACACATACAATACCTCTTTGACTGCCTGCTCTCTTTTCTGCTCAGTCAACTCCTTGTTTTCAATAAGGATATCATGTGATGCCTTGATGTCAGTCTCAGCCACCTCATTCAGTTTAAAACTCTTTGGTTTACTAAAAATGCTTGGGAAAAGCATCAGGCTGATAATAAGACTCAAAAGAGTCAAAATCAGGAGCCGTTGAACATAAAGAGAAAAAAAACCAAATTTTAACTTAAAAGCTGAATTATTACCCATTTCAGGAGCCCTCCTGTACACCCTTTTCATAAGCGTCAATGATCTCCTGAACCAAGGGATGCCTGACAACGTCATCCCTGGTAAAAGAAACAAACTTTATCCCCTTGATCCCCCTTAACAGTTCCCTGGCTTCAACAAGGCCTGAGGTCTTTTCATGCGGCAGGTCTGTCTGGGTCACATCTCCGGTGATAACGGCCTTTGAACTGAAGCCGAGTCTTGTAAGAAACATCTTCATCTGTTCAGCGGTTGCATTCTGTGCCTCATCCAGGATTACAAAGGAGTCATTCAATGTCCTCCCCCTCATAAAGGCCAGGGGAGCAACCTCTATCACACCCTTTTCCAGAAGATGGGATGCATCATCAAAATCTATCATATCGTGTAAGGCGTCATAGAGGGGGCGGAGATAGGGGTTCACCTTTTCATACAGATCCCCTGGCAGAAAACCAAGACGTTCACCAGCCTCCACAGCCGGCCTGGCAAGGACAATTCTGTTCACCTCCTTCTTCATTAGCGAGGCAACGGCCATTGCCATAGCAAGATAAGTCTTTCCTGTACCTGCAGGACCGATTCCGAATACAATATCAAACCGCCTGATACAGTCTATATATCCCTTCTGATTTATGGTCTTGGGTGTAATGACCATTTTTTTGGAGGCAATATAGACCTTATCAAGAAATATTTTTTTCAGATCTGTTGATAAATCACTGCTTAATATCCTAATGGCATATCCTACATCATTTATATATACCGGATAATCATTCCTTATCAACTCATACAGCTGGGCCAGAACCCTTTCAACAAGTTCTACCTCCCAGTCCCCACCCTTTAACGTCAGGTTGTTGCCTCTCAGATTAATTGAGATCCCAACTTTTTTTTCTATAAGTTTAATATGACTATTCTGCTCTCCGCAAAGCATGGCGACCAGTTCATGATCAGAGAAAGATATCCTTTTTGTTACACATGACAAATTTGTTGCTGAATTATTTCCCAAAAAAATCAATCTCCTATTACCTGCATAATAATGCGTCTCTTCCTGGGCCTGTTATCAAAATCCAGAAGCACAATCTGCTGCCAGGTACCCATGGTAAGTCTACCATTAACAAGGGGGATATGCAACGAAGGCCCCAGCAGGGAGGCTCGCACATGAGAATAACCGTTTCCGTCCCCCCACCTCTCATTATGTTCGTAATAAAGATTCTCCGGGGCTATCCTGGCGATCGCATCTTTTAAGTCTTTTATTACACCACTTTCATATTCAATGGTTGTCAATGCGGCAGTGGAACCAGGGGTAAACAGAAATACTGCACCCTCCTGTATGGTAGAACTCTCAGCATTCTCCCCCACCATCGCAGTAAGATCAATAATATCGGTATCTTTACTTGTTCCGATTGTTATTTCATAGAGTTCAACTGTCATTTATGCTCATTTCAGTGTAAATCAACCCTCTTATAAGACCTTTGGAGATAAACTAATCCCCCAAAACTTGCATACCATTAAGCATCAACCAGGCTATCCATTCTCCTCAATAAGCTCGACTCCTTTTGGAGGAACAAAAGAAAAATCACTCTCCTTGAGGTCCTTATTCTTAGAGAATTCTCCCAGCACAAACCGAGTGATATCTCCATAACTATTTCTTTCCACTGATATAATTCTATAATCACCTTTTGAAACAGTAACAAAGATATGGCTTATACCCTGCCACACCTCCCTTGGAATCAGCTTCAACCT
Organism: Deltaproteobacteria bacterium; assembly: GCA_019307745.1. Lineage (GTDB taxonomy): Bacteria > Desulfobacterota > DSM-4660 > Desulfatiglandales > HGW-15 > JAFDJA01. The sequence goes on from JAFDJA010000012.1 coordinate 19,012, forward strand.
GTAATCACCCTCATTGTCCAGATCCAGCTCAACATCAAAACTGTCTTCCACACTGCCAAGACCCTGAAAAATATCACACAGGATCCTGAGCTCCTTCCCAAGCATACGTGAAGGATATTTATAGGCAAGTTTCTTATCAGGGATATAATGCCACAGATCACTGTCGTTACTTATTATCATCTCTGATGTAGGTTTTTCCTGATCGACTATCAGGAAATGAGGAGGTTTGATGTAAAAAATACCTGATGCGAGGTCTCCTGATAAATCACTGCCAAACATGGCCATGGACTTCGTAATAATCTCTCTTTCATACTCAACGGAAATACCTTTCAGGTTTCCATATTTCTCAAGCATCCCTCCAAGCACTCCTGAAAGTCCGTCTTCAGCAGTAACTGGGATAACCTGCAGGAAGAAGATCACCATTAAAGCAGCAGAGGCCGGTGCAATCTCTTTTTTAAATCCAAGTATCTTCATGCCTATTCATTTCTTTGATATTTATATTACCATATTATTATAAGGCAAACCTATTGCTCCGGATCTATCCCTATTCATTTCTTTGACAGGATAACATGTCAGCCATACCAGAGGCCTACATCTTTCTACCATACACCTCTCTGCCCTTTACCCCATCTGACGGTCCGACTATTCCTTCCTTTTCCATGATCTCAATCATCCGTGCAGCCCTGTTATATCCCACCCTCAACTTCCTCTGCAGGCTTGATATTGAGGCATGGCCACTCTGACAGACCACTTCAACAGCCTGATCATACTTCTCATCGTGCTCAATCTCCATACCTTCCTCGTCCATCTCCACCGAGATCTTCTCAAGCATACCAGAATCATATTCCGGTTGCATCTGACCGCGTACAAAATCAGCCACATCCTTGACCTCATCATCAGAGATAAAGGCACCGTGAATCCTTGTTATCCTTCCCACACCAGGAGGCATAAATAACATATCACCATTTCCCAGCAGATGCTCCGCACCGATAGCATCCAGGATGGTCCTGGAATCGACTTTTGATGAGACCTGAAATGATATACGAGTAGGGAAATTGGCCTTGATAATCCCTGTAAGGACATCAACTGAAGGACGTTGTGTTGCAATAATCAGGTGGATACCTGCAGCCCTTGCCATCTGGGCCAACCGGGTGATTGACTCCTCCACATCTCTTGATGAAATCATCATAAGATCAGCAAGTTCATCTATCACGAGTATGATATATGGAAGAGGCTTGTTAACGCTCCCATCCTCGTTTGTCTCGCTTACCTTCTTTTGCTTCAGTATCTTGCGGTTATAGGTCTCGATATTTCTTACACCCCTGTCATCAAGCAGCCTATAGCGACGCTCCATCTCCTGCACTGCCCAGCGCAATGCCCTCGTGGCTTCACTGGGTTCAGTTACAACAGGATACAACAAGTGTGGAATATCCTTATACACAGAGAGTTCTATCCTCTTGGGATCGATCATTAAAAGTCTTACATTATCCGGGGAAACCTTGAAAAGCAGGCTGTTTATCATCGCGTTAAGGGAAACACTTTTGCCGGTTCCGGTAGCACCCGCAACCAGGAGGTGTGGCATTGCAATAAGATCGGCAACAACAGTCTCACCAGTAATATCCTTGCCAAGGGCCAGGGGCAGCTTAATCTTGGAGTCCTTGAAGGAATCACTTGCAAGAACATCTTTGAGATACACATTGTTTCTCTTGTTGTTGGCGATCTCAATACCTATGGCAGCCTTGCCGGGAAGCGGGGCAACAATCCGGACGCTGGGCGCCCTCAATGCCAGAGTAAGGTCATCTGCAAGTCCTGCTACCTTACTGATCTTTATTCCCGGTGCGGGCTTAAATTCATACATTGTTATAACAGGGCCCGGGGAAATCTCCAGTACCTCTCCTTCAACTCCAAAGTCTGCCAGCTTCTTTTCAAGACGCCTTGCATTCATCTCAAGGCTGTCACGCTGAATCACCAAATCCTCATCCTGGGAGTGATCCTCCAAAAGATTCAATGAGGGCAGTTTATACCCTGCCGCATTTTCCATAAAGGGAAAGGATTCCTGCTCTAACTTTTTAAAGCTCTTCTTTTTTTTCGGCTCTACGATCGAGACCTTTCTCTTTATTCTGTGCGTCTCCTTTTTAATGACCGCATTTCTCACCCTCTTTTTCCGGTTATGTTCCTTCCTTTTGGTATGCAACTCCTTTACCCGTCTTGCAGTGGCCATAATCCATAAGTACACCCTCGAAAAGAGCCAGCCAAAGGAAATATGGGTGCAGATCATAAGGGATATTATAAAGACAGTCAGAAGGAAGACCAGGGAACCGAAGCGGTTAAAATATTTCTCCATAAAATCGGCCAAAAATTTACCGACAAGTCCTCCGGGATTAACCATTCCTCCAATCTCTCCATTAATCTGAAGTCCAATAAAACCAGCAAATGAAATGACCAGAAAAAGGATCGCCAGGATGCTTTTGATTGGAGGAAGGAAATGTTTTCCCCTGAATGATAAAACCGCCATAACAAAAAATACGACTACAAGCCAGAAAGAAGAAAATCCTATGACATGGAATATCCACCCTGACAGATGGGCGCCCACTGTGCCAAACAGGTTCTGGGCGTTTTCCGCACCTTCTGGATTTATACTGAACACAACATCACTAGGTTGAAACGAGAAAAGGCTGATCCCCAGGATAAGCGTCATAAGGAGAAAGACAATACCTCTTATCTCTTTTCTGATAGGTGCTGGCTCCCTGACAGTATCTTTTATCTCTAATTTACCTTTTGTCTTTTTTGTATTTGCCACCAATATCTTTCCGCCTCTTTCTGATTAATCTCAGTGGTGCCTGGTTAATTTTTCAACTTCTTCCCCGATCAGCAGGGGTAAAATTGGTCAAGGATCAAGAAGGATTTATTTTCCACTGACTCTACCTAAAAAAAATAGATATTTCAACAGTTCATCTGCTGATAAATATCCACACAAGACAGACAGGACAATATTAGCCTAGACAGGGATAACCATTGGCAATATAAGGGGATTTCTCTCTATAACCTTATAAAAAAAACGTTTTAGCCTTTTTTTAATCTCAGGCACCAAAAATCCTTCCCAGTCCACCTGGGCAAGATCAGATGCCTCTTCCAACACCTCAAAGACTATACCCTTTGCATCTTCCTCAATCGACTTGACCTTATCGTCAAAAAGAAACCCCCTGGATACAATGTCAGGCCCATACACAATTCGGCCTGCTTCTTTATCCACAACAAGAAGAGCAATAACGATCCCTTCTCTGGAAATTTTTCTCCTGTCTCTCAACACGAGGTCATCCTCATCACCACCACCCTTTCCATCCACAAGGATCCTTCCAGTCCTGATCTTGCCGGAAATCCGTGCTTCTCCTTCCTGAAAACTGATCACGTCCCCGTTTTCAGCAAGCAGGCATCTATCCTGAGATATCCCCACCTGGGAAACGGCCATCTGGGCATGCTTGACAAGATGCCTGTACTCACCGTGTACGGGCACAAACCAGCAGGGCTTAACCAGGTTCAACATAAGCTTGAGTTCTTCTTTATAGGCATGCCCGGAAGTATGGATATCAGAGACTTTTTCATAGATCACCTCTGCGCCCAAACGATAGAGACGATTAATAATCGCGGTGATAGCCTTTTCATTGCCCGGAATAAAACGTGAAGAAAGGATTATAGTATCACCCCTGTTTACCTTTATGCTCTTGTGTGTATTCCGTGCGATCCTTGCAAGGGCAGACATTGGTTCCCCCTGACTGCCCGTGGTGATAATCGCTATCTGATTATCCTTATATTGACTTAAAACATTTTCATTTATTTCAATTCCTTCAGGCATGTTCAGAAGTCCTTCAACCATGGCAATTCTCACATTTGACCGCATGCTCTTTCCGCTGAGGACTACCTTTTTTCCGTACTTTTCAGCAAGATTGATTATCTGCTGAATCCTAGCGATATTGGATGCAAAGACTGCTACCACCAGCCTCCCTGTACTTTTGAGGAATAGATCCTCAAGGGCATTTTTCACTTCTGTTTCGCTTGGAGTAAATCCCTCTTTTTCAACATTAGTCGAATCGGAAAAAAGTGCCAGGACACCCTCTTCACCGTACTGAGAGAATCTGGCCAGATCAGTTGTTTTGCCGTGAACAGGGGTATGGTCGACTTTGAAATCCCCGGAATGGATAATAACGCCATCAGGTGTTTTTATAGCCAGACCCACACCATCTATTATGCTGTGATTAACATGGATGTACTCCACCCTGAAAGACCCTAATTCAGTCACATCCCCTGGTGCAACTTTGTTCAGAACGGTCTCTTCAAGGAGATCGTGTTCCCGAAGCTTTTCTCTGAGTATCTCTATTGTAAAGTTAGTGCCAAAGATCGGGACGTTAAGCTCTCTTAACAGAAAGGGGATTCCGCCTATATGGTCCTCATGTCCGTGGGTAAGAATTATACCCCTGACATTATCCCTCTGCTCCATCAGAGATGAAAAATCAGGTATAACGATATCCACCCCTGGCATATTCTTATCAGGAAACATAAGGCCCGCGTCAACCACCAGGACATCCTGGCCATATTTCATGACCATCATATTAAGACCTATCTCACCCAACCCGCCTAGGGACACTACCGAGAGCATCAATTTCTCCTCAAATATTTTGAATTAACAATACCTTATATTTTCATTGACAATCCGTCAATACGGAAATCCATATACCTGAGACCGTGTAAAAACCTGTAAAAATCACATTCAATATCTATTCGCCCTGGAACTGATCCGTAAAATTTATACCTTGAAAAATCCGGGCCGCTTATGTTAACTTACTGACACTTTTTACAGGATGGTTCATAAAAGAACAAACATAATGCATTTTTAATTTCACCCCCCCCATTTTCTCAAGTCCGGGCACAGAGCCTCTAAAATACCCCGGACAGGCAATGAAAAGGAGATTTCAACATGGCAGGCGTCAATAAAGTGATATTAGTCGGCAGATTAGGCAGAGATCCCGAAGTGAGATACACACCAAGCGGTTCAGCTGTGGCGAACTTCAGTATGGCTACCTCAGAGGAATGGAAGGACAAAGACACAGGTGAAAAACAGGAGCGAACCGAATGGCACAGAATCGTGGCATGGAGACGACTGGGGGAGATCTGCGGAGAATATCTGTCCAAGGGAAGTCAGATTTATATAGAAGGCAGGCTGCAGACCCGGGAATGGGAAGATCGTGACGGTAACAAGAAATACACAACAGAGATAATTGCACAGAGTATGCAGATGCTGGACAGCCCGAAAAAAGAAGGAAACACTGCATCCGGAGGCAACAACTTCCCGGCAGAGGAACCTCCGTCCATCCCTGAAGACTCTATACCCTTTTGATCCCGGGTGGGTGGTCCCGCAATTGCGGAAAAAGAGCTGCCCCAAGTCAACTACAGCTTGATTTGAGAGAGTTCAATGATTCAAAGGGCATGAAATGGCTACAAAACAGTCTAATAAATAAAGGGATTAAAGTGCCACAGATATTCAGGTAATTTGAACATTCAGCGAAAAGCAGACAACCACAGAGGGTCTACAGTATGAAGATCCTCTGTGGTTGTTCTTTTAAAGTCAGGATTTTTTTCTGAAAACCGGCTCATGCCGTGTCGTCTGAATCTTCCATTTCCTCTTTCGGTGAATCTATCTTTTCTGGCTCTTCTTTGGTTGCCTTCTTGAAATTTCTTATCCCTTTTCCAATTCCGCTGCCTATCTCTGGAAGCTTACCTGCACCAAATACAATTAGTACTATCACCAGGATTATTATAAGCTCTGTTGTTCCAAGACCAAACATCTTGACCTCCAATCTTTGTCCGGAGAGGACTAAAAGTATATAGGCCTAAAGACTCCTGGACCCTATATCTTTTAAATCTAATTCCGAAAAAATTCAAAACAATAATCTTTCCATCCACTATAATAGAATTACCATTCAGTATCAAGCTCTTCCTGCAGCTGCTTATACTCTGTTGAATTCACAAACCTGGTAATTGCCTGCTGATACTTGAGCCAGGCAGACCACATATCTTCCCACTCACTGTTGTGCCAAAAGGCCTGACTCCTTTCATCCGTGTCAGATAAGGCCAAAAAATCCTCGAGTTCCTCTCCACAGGTACGGCAGAGGGTAAACTCACGACCCGATGTCTCTGATGGAGCAGGTCCATATTCTGAGGCATCCAGATGCATACCGCATATGGCACATTTCATATAACAAAGAGAACACTGGGTTATTCTCTTAAGGGCATCCTTTCTTTTCTGATATGCCTTAAGATGGATCTTCTGTTTTCGGCTCTCAATCCTTTTTTGTATATCTACAATTTTATCCATTAAGAATCTGCAATAATCCCAACCCAACCACTACCCGCTTTTATAGTGGCGCGTAGGAAAGTTCTTTTTCCCGGATAATTTTAAATCCAGACCTGCTCTACCGGCCATATGCCACGCTGATCCGGATTTAAAACCTCGACAGGAAAAAATTAGTTCTTTTCTATGGTCTTCAATACTGTTTCACCCAGTCTTCCAAGTTCGCGAGACACAGTAACACCCGCAGCCTCAAGGGCCTTTATCTTGTCCTCAGCTCTCCCCTTTCCACCAGATATAATCGCACCCGCATGACCCATACGTTTCCCGGGAGGAGCTGTCTGCCCGGCAATAAATGCTACAACAGGTTTATTAAATTCGTTCTTTATATATTCAGCAGCCTCTTCTTCCGCAGCACCGCCTATTTCACCTATAAGTGCAACTGCCTCAGTATCAGGATCATTATTAAACCTCTTAAGAAGATCAATAAAGGTAGTACCAATAATTGGATCACCTCCTATTCCTATACATGTGGACTGACCAAGTCCTACTTTTGCAAGCTGACTTACTACTTCATATGTCAATGTGCCACTTCTTGAAATCACACCAATACTGCCTGGCTCATGGATAAATCCTGGCATAATACCTATCTTGGCCTTACCGGGAGAGATGATTCCCGGACAGTTTGGACCGATAAGAACTGTGTCCTTATCGCGCAGGTAGCTTGCCACTTTGACCATATCAATAGTCGGGATACCCTCGGTGATACACACAATTATCTCTATACCTGAGGAAGCGGCTTCCAGAATTGTATCAGCGGCAAACGGAGGGGGGACAAAAATACATGATGTATTGACCCCTTCTTTTTCAATCGCTTCTTTTACTGTATTAAAGACTGGGATGTCATCGACCTTCTGACCGCCCTTTCCTGGAGTGACACCTGCCGCCACCACTGTCCCGTAATCCAGCATCTGCCTAGTATGAAAGGTTCCTTCCCTTCCCGTAATACCCTGTACTACAACCCGTGTGTTTTCGTCAACAAGTATACTCATTTTAATCCTCACACCCCAATTTTAAACTCTACGGTACTATAAAACATCCTTAAAGGACTCAACAATTCTCAGGACACCTGCTGGGTAACCAGATCCGCGGCATCAACCATATCTTTGGCCACCAGAAATTCCATAGCTGACTCATCAAGTATCCTTCTGCCTTCCTCCATATTTGTTCCTTCAAGCCTTATGATAATAGGAACCTTGACATCAACCTTCTTGGCCGCAGCCGCGACACCCTTGGCAAGAACGTCACACCTGAGGATTCCACCAAAGATATTGATAAGCACTGCTTTTACCTTGTCATCTCTGAGAATAATTTCAAAACCTTTACCGATCATATCTTCGTCAGCTCCACCCCCAACATCAAGAAAATTAGCAGGTTCTGCACCAGCCATCTTGATCACATCCATGGTAGCCATAGCAAGACCGGCACCATTCACCATGGCACCGATATTACCGTCCAAACGGATATAATTGAGGTTATACTTCTCAGCCTCCAGCTCCAGGGGATCCTTTTCCAGAGGATCATCAAGGGCATAGACTCTTTTCTGCCTAAACAGGGCATTATCATCAATTGTGATCTTGGCATCTACTGCCAGAACATCACCATTCTTTGTTATGACAAGCGGATTTATTTCCGCAAGTGAGCAGTCAAGGCTCATAAAAGCCTTATACAATTTACCCATTACAGAAACAAGCCCCTTCTTTATTGAGCGCTCAGGGATGGGATCCAGCTGATATATCAAAGACCTGGCAAGGTATGATGTCCATCCCACATCAGGAGGAATTGCCACATTCAGCACCTTTTCCGGAGTCTTTTCTGCAACCTCCTCAATATCCATACCGCCTGCCTGACTGAAAATCATGACCGGTTTTGCTGTTGCCCGATCAATGACCATGGCCAGATAGAGTTCTCTGTCTATCTCCACCCCTTCCTCAACAAGGATACGGGTAACTTTTTTGCCCTCAGGGCCAGTTTGTTTTGTAACAAGCGGCTTACTGAAAATAGTCTCCGCGGCAACTTTAACATCATCAAGGGAATTTACAACCTTAACTCCACCACCCTTTCCCCTTCCCCCCGCATGGATCTGCGCCTTGACAACCCATGGTGGACCACTCAGCTCCAACTCCACCATTTCTATAAGCTCGTCATCACCCGGCTCAGCAACAATTCCATTCGGTACAGGAAGTCCAAATTTTCTGAACATTTCTTTCGCCTGATATTCATGTAATTTCATAACATTCCTCTCATTATCTGTGAGCTTGTGAAAAAAAATTCTTATCCCTTTTTTATTAAATATTGTCAAGAAAATACAGGTTGCAATCAGGATAACATTTTCGCATTTAAACAATTCAGCCACACCAACCCGTAAAAGACATGGATAAAAACTTAACAAAGAGCATCTACAATAATTCTCTTGCTAATCAGATATAAACACTGATAAAAATATCCCAAAGGTTAAGGAAAAATTAATAACTTAATTTTGCAGGATTAAAGTAATATATCCTGATATTAGGGACTGTCTCCATGTTTTTGGGGACACCCCATTTTTCCACAGTCTTAACATTTCAAAAGGAGTGAATAATTTGACAGACATTATGAATAACTTGACTGAAGAACATAAAAAGGAAGAAAATTTTGCCGACCTTTTTGAATCCTACAGCAAAGGAATGAATGACGATGTCCGGATAGGTGACAAAATAAAGGGACAGATTATCTCCATAGGAAAAGACTGCGTGTTTGTTGACACAGGCATTAAGATCGACGGTGTGGTGGATATTGATGAACTGTTGGATGAAAACCAGGAAGAATTTCCCTACAAGGAGGGTGATTTTCTTGAACTCTATGTGGTGGCATATAATGGCAGCGAGATCAGGCTATCAAAGGCCATGTCAGGGGATGGAGGTATAAATGTTATCATGGATGCTCATGAGAATTCAGTCCCGGTTGAGGGTAAAGTAAAAGCGGAGTGCAAAGGCGGTTTTAATGTCGACATCATGCAGAAGAGGGCCTTCTGCCCTATCAGCCAAATGGACACAAGATATGTGGAGGACCCAAAGCAATATGTGGGGAATACATATCTCTTCCTTATCACCGAATTAGAGGAAGATGGCAGAAACATTATTGTCTCAAGAAGACAACTGCTTGAAAATGAACAGAAAAAAGCAAGAGATCAATTCTTTCAGGAGATTAAGACTGGTGAGGAGTTTGATGGCAGGATAATCAAGCTTATGCCTTTTGGTGCCTTTATAGAACTTATACCGGGTATAGAGGGAATGGTCCATATTAGTGAAATGAGTTGGTCAAGGGTCGAACAACCTGAAGAGCTCATGCAAACAGGAGATACAGTAAGGGTAAAAGTGATAAAAATTGAAGACGATACTGATTCAGGCAAGAGAAAAATTGCCTTGTCCATGAAACAGATTGAAGCCAATCCATGGGATAGTGTACAGGAAAAATTCAGCATAGGAGACAAGCTCCGAGGCAAGGTAACAAGGTGTATGAAATTCGGCGCCTTTGTGGAAATAGCACCAGGCATCGAGGGACTGGTACACATAAGTGAGATGAGCCACAAACGTGTTGTGCATGCTGAAGATGTGGCAGAACCGGGAAGCACTGTTGACGTGATGGTAAAGGAGATCAATCTCCAGGACAGGAGGATCTCTCTGAGCATGAGAGATGCGGAGGGAGACCCCTGGATCGATATAGAAAAAAAATACTCTCTTGGTCAATCTGTTGAAGGTATGATAGAGAAAAAGGAGAAATTCGGCTTCTTTATAGAACTGGAA
>JAFDJA010000206.1 GCA_019307745.1 Deltaproteobacteria bacterium
TTTAACATTGGGGAACCATGATGACCGGCGCGGAAACCCGGCTGTAAACCTGCGAAAAAAATATTATCCCAATCCTGTTCCTGACGGGTTCTATACGGGGAATGACGTGGAAGAACCGGGCATAGGATATCCTGAAAACTACTATGCCTGGGAATGGGGTGATGCATTGGTTATCGCCCTGGATCCTTTCTGGTTCTCAAAAAGAGAAAGAAGAACAAGAAGAGGCAGTGATGACAACAGGGAAAGATCTGACAACCGAACAAGCGGTAAAGCCGCGCCCGCTGGAGGCGACACCCGTGAAAACCGTGAACGTGGCAGTAGTGACCGTCAAGCTGGAGATGATAACAGGTCCGCTCGAGGAGGCAAAGGCGAAAGCAGCAATAGCAATTCCGACAGTGACAGCTCGGCTACAGATTTCCACTGGGGTATAACATTGGGAGAAAGGCAGTATCAATGGTTCAAAAAGACCCTTGAAGAAAGCAATGCCAAATTCCGGTTCGTATTTATCCATAACCTGGTGGGAGGAGTTTCTACCAGGGGCGGGAATACGCGGGGAGGTGCGGAAGCTGCTAAATACTGGGAATGGGGAGGGTATAATGGTGACAACACGTATGGATTTCCACAGCAACGGCCCCAATGGGATATGCCCATCCACCAGTTGATGGTCCGAAACAAAGTGGATGTTCTTTTCCATGGACATGATCACCTCTTTACAAAACAGGATCTAGATGGCATAGTATACCAATTGGTACCTCAGCCGGCGATGCCAATGTATGACGGCATCGGCAGTGCTGCGGTCTATGGATATAAGCAGGGAGTTATCATTGGCCCGGCAGGCCATCTTCGTGTAACGGTATCTGAAAACGAGGCTGTTGTAGATTATATTCGAGCCTATCTTCCCGAACATGTAGATGAAAAACGTGTAAATGGAGAGAACGCCTACTCATACACAATAACTGCCGATTAAACATAAAACCAATTCAAAAAAGGGAGTAATCAATGAAAAAATCATCTCTTTTCCATATCTGTTTTATAATTTTTATCTCTGCGTGTATAATAAGCTTCACTGCGCAAAATGGTGTTGCCGGGTCTGATAGGAGTGGAGACAAGGGCGGCGGCAAAAGGGGCGGTGGCGGGCGCAAAACTGAGTTTGTTCCCACCTTTTCACGGACAAGCGAAGTCGCTCCGGGGCAGGCTATTGCTGACATAAGTAAAAAACCTGCAAACATTAAACTTGGAGTAGTTAAACACGATACGAAGAAGACCTTTAAGGGATACACACTGTTTGCCCCCAAACACTGGTTAACCACCCATTTGATTGATATGGAAGGGCGTGAAATAAATTCCTGGAAAAGCGATTATGAACCCGGCCAGTCTGTATACCTGCTTAAAAACGGGAACCTCCTCCACTGCTGCATGACCAAAAACCAGGACTTTATTGGAGGCGGAGAAGGCGGAAGGATAGAGGAGTATAACTGGGAAGGCGACATGGTATGGTCCCTGTGGTACTCGGACAGTACAAAACTCGCGCACCATGATATAGAGCCTATGCCCAATGGAAACATACTTATGATGGTCGTGGAGAAAAAAACACCGGAGGATATGATTGCCGCGGGCTTTAGTTCTAGCACGTCAGGCAGACAGGGCCGGGGAGATGGATCTTTATTTGCCGAATATATTGTTGAAATTGAAAGATTCGGAAGCAAAGGGTATAATGAGGTCTGGGAATGGCACATCTGGGATCACCTGGTCCAGGATAATGATCCATCCAAAGCCAATTATGGTGTGGTGGCCGACCATCCTGGGCGACTCACTGCTTCAGCAGGGCGAGGCGGCTTCTGGAACCACGGAAACTCTATCGACTATAATCCCAAGCTTGATCAGATCATACTCAGTGCTCGCGGACAAAGCGAATTATGGGTGATTGATCATTCCACTACAACAGAAGAGGCAAAAGGCCGCACCGGTGGAAAATATGGAAAAGGCGGAGATCTCCTTTACAGATGGGGAAATCCAGCTATGTATGGCGCAGGAACCAGAGATGACCAGAAATTATTTCTACAGCATGATCCCCACTGGATACTGCCGGGATGCCCCGGAGAAGGTAATATACTGATCTACAATAACGGCAAGGGACGTGGCTACTCTACCGTAGAAGAAATTGTGCCGCCTGTAGATAAAAATGGATTCTATCCCAAACTGAAACCGGGTGAAGCATACGAACCCAAAGAACAGCATTGGGTATTCACCACTGAGCCTAAATCGAAGATGTACTCCACAGAGATATCAGGCGCGCAGCGCCTGCCCAACGGCAATACCCTTGTGTGCGCGGGTACATACGGCCGCTTCATGGAAGTAACCCCTGACAAGGAAATTGTCTGGGAATATGCTGCTCCTTTTGACGGCAACGGTCCTTTAAAACAGGGAGATCCCGTTTTATTGGATGTCAGAGGCCATCAAATGAACGCGGTATTTAAAGTACACAGATATGCTCCTGACTATCCGGCCTTTAAGGGCAGGGATATGACACCGGGAGAGTCACTGGTCAGAAAGTAGGGTTTTTCGCCGGAATCTTGTGCGGGATATCATAGCCGGGTGCTGAACATGGCACACCGCTAACGTGTGAGAGTGGGACTGAGTCCCGAAAGGTCGAGAAAGCCTGATTTTTCAAAGGAATCCATGATTTTGACCCGGCAGGCTGATATAATGCCTGCGGATCAAAATCATTTTTTTTAGCGGGAATGCTGCAATAAATGCAAGATTCAGGTTATAATAAATCATTATCCTTTAAAAAAATTACAAACGTATGACTATCAAGGGCTTCAGTAAAATCCTGGAAAAGAGCCAGTCCACACTCTGTGCAGTCACACACATTCTCAAGCCCCGCGCCACAGGCAGGGCACTCTCCGGTATAACCTGCCTCAACCCTCTGACCAATCCTTAAGAGATCTTTTAATAAGTCTATTGTTATCTGAAAAAAAGAATCAGGCACCCTGAATAGATACTCCTCCCCGGTTGATGCTGTATTATGATCAATTTCATAGGGGATCTGATTGTCATCCAGGATCAGCCGTATTTGAGAAATCTCATTAAAGCTGAAGCCTGGAATATCAATGGTCTCACCTGAGATTTCTCCTATACTGTCTGCGCCTGACAGATGTCCGTTTTCTCTGTGATCTTCGATTACCGAATCATCAGATCCCGCTCGTTCATCAGATTCGGATTCACGCATGATTTCTGTAATTCCCCTGACCTTCAATTCGCTTTTTGCGATTTCTGAAGCCTCATCCTCAAATTCTCGATCTTCATTGCGTGCTATCTGTATAAGTGTGGCTTCATCCATCTCTTCATACAGTTCCCTTAATTCCTGCTTCCTTGAAATTTCCATCACAGCTCCTCTAAGTGACAGGGGTTGACTAAGAAATCACTCAAAAACAACTTTATACCTGAATCGTGCGTCTCATCTTCGGACCGTCTAATCTGTTTCTGATCTTCGATCTCAAAATCCTAAAAAAAGACACAAAATTGTCTAGCTTCTAACATCAATCTCAAAAAAAATAAACACAGAATCATCCATCCACAGGGGGCCCGTTGTTATGGCAGGGAATCCAGCCTTCCAACGAATACAGTCAATTTCTGCTCAAAGTTCCCGCCAATAGAATTTAACTACAGTATCAACCTTTAAGGCCATAAGCAACTGCTGACGTCTATATTATTACAATCAGGAGGGCACAAGCTTTTCCTCCATCCCATGCATCACACCCCCCCCGCCCCAGGGCCTTCCATTCCAGAAAACAGGCAGGGATTTCTGCTTCATCCAAAAGTGATCCATACCCATGGCTATGGATAGAAAAATTGCGGTAAGAACAGGTAACAGAACACTACAGGTGATAATCTTTCTAATCGCAATACCCTCTGAAAAATATGGATAAAGTATCCTTTTCAGGAGTATAGACAAATTTTTCAGAAGGATTAAGAAAAAATAGCAACAGGCTTTCACAGAAAGGATGTGGCAGGACATGAGTGGGATATAAAAAAGGGAGGGGTGATTTACCCCCTCCCTTATGTTGACATCTAGAAAATGTACAAATT
>JAFDJA010000013.1 GCA_019307745.1 Deltaproteobacteria bacterium
GATAGATCGGATTGAATCGTTAATCAATAATCGCCCAAGAAAATGCCTGGGCTTTAAAACACCCATTGAAGTTGCTTCCTCTTTCGTTGCACTTCGAGGTTGAATTCGGGAAACTTAAAGGCAAACAAATCTTGCAAAACACTATCCAAGAGCTACATCCAGCAGCATCATCACAGCAAAACCCAACATTGCGCCCATAGTTGCAATATCGGTATTTTTTTCAAATTGAGATTCTGGAATAAGCTCCTCTATCACAACAAATATCATTGCACCTGCCGCAAATGAGAGGGCATAAGGAAGTAATGAACTCACAGTAAGTACTGCAACAGCACCAATTACTCCTGCCACAGGCTCAACAATTCCTGAAAACTGTCCATACAAGAAACTTTTAAGACGGGACATCCCCTCTCTTCGGAGAGGAACAGAGACCGCCGTGCCCTCGGGAAAATTCTGAATACCTATACCTATTGCAAGTGCTATCGCGCTTCCCAATGTGACAGAATCAGGATTATGGGCAAGAGCCCCAAAAGCAACACCCACAGCCAGTCCTTCGGGGATATTATGAAGAGTTATGGCAAGAACAAGGAGTACACTTCTGTGCCAGCTTGTACTGATCCCTTCAGCTTCTTCTCTTGGCAGCCATAAATGTAGATGTGGAAGGATCTTATCGATTATCCCAAGGAATACCCCACCTGAGAGAAAACCCACTACGGCAGGAACCCATGGCAACTGCCCCATCCCCTCGGCCATCTCTATTGCAGGGGCAAGGAGCGACCAGAAACTTGCGGCTATCATAACACCAGCGGAAAATCCCAGCATACCATCAAGGAGCTTCCTGTTAATAGCCTTAAAAAAAAACACAAGCCCGGCACCCAGGGCTGTCAGAAACCAAGTAAAACACGTTGCGACAAGGGCCTGCACAACAGGATCAAGGGCAACAAACCATTCCTTGCACATAACCTTAATACCTCCTGAGACAATACAATATTATATCAAAAGGCGTGCTATCTATTCAAATTTTTTGAGGGCATGCTTATAAAAAGCCCGGCAGCACTGCACTTTTCTTTCTCATTGAGCATCTCTGCCATAACGATCCTCTGTCAATTAAACGTATCGATATTTATATAATACAATGAAATCATCTGGCATTTAACGACACGGGCTTTAGGCCGTACATATGAAATGATGGAATATTGGTCAACAACTCTATGCCAAACGTATCAGGCGAGTACGGATAACATCGGAATTTTTTTCAATCTCCGCCAGCACTCGTGACGGTATTTCAGTTTCCAGGTCTATGATATTATACCCTATAGATCCATTGCTTTCATTGATATAACTTCCAATATTAATCTCATGGGAACCAATTATTTGAGAAGCAAATCCTATCATTCCCGGGATATCACGATTTATCATTGTAAGGCGACTGTGGACATTGTCAGAAGGAATGGACTCAGCAGTCGGGAAATTAACACTATGAGAAATAGTTCCATATTCAAAGTAACCTATTAATTCCCTGGCCGCCATAGATGCACAATGCTCTTCAGACTCCTCTGTACTGGCCCCCAAATGAGGTGAACAGATTATTCTGGGATGGCAAATGGTCTCTTTGCTCGGGAAATCGGTTATATAATTGCTCAAATGGCCATTATCTAATGCTGCAAGTACAGCCTCCTCCTCAACAATAGGCCCCCTGGCAAAGTTGACAAGAATTGTTCCAGAAAGAAACTGATCAAGCAGCTTTTTATTTATAAGCCCTCTAGTCTTATCATTTAATGGGACGTGGATGCTTATTATATCGGCAAGAGATAAAAGCTGTTTCATGGACCTGGCCAGAATTACATCAGAAGAAAGTGAATGAATATTCTCCAGGGCAGGATAGGGATCAAAGCCGATCACTTTCATCCCCCTTGTGATGCCGCCATTTGCGACTATAACACCTATCTTACCAAGCCCTATAACGCCTAATGTCTTTCCAGCCAACTCAAAGCCGCGAAATTGTGCCTTTTGAGTCTCAACCTGGGTGGAAATTTCTGTATTACTTAGGCCTGAAAGGCCCTGGCAGAAATTTGTACCCAAATGAATATTTCGGGCACAGGTCCCAAGCATAACAAAAACAAGCTCTGCAACGGCATTTGCATTGGCCCCTGGAGTATTAAACACACATACACCTTTTTCAGTTGCCTTATTCACGGTGATACTGTTTACACCGGCCCCGGCCCGGGCCACTGCCAAAAGTGAAGGGAAATCATCTACATCCACCCTGGAACTCCTAACCAGTATCCCGTCAGGATCTTTAAGATCTCGGCCTATTTCAAATTTGTCACCAAACAATTTCAAACCTTCTTCAGCGATCTTGTCTAGCTGTAAAATTTTTATTTTTTCCATAGCAGCTACCTCTATTTCCGGATTAAACAGGAAACCCGCGGTCTCCAATAATAATTATACCTGTCATATTGCACCCTTCATGAGGTCAGGAGACAGTCAATATTATATTAAAGACAGTTCCTTTGCCATATTCACTTTCGACATCAATAATACCACCAAGGGAATCCATTATTCCCTTAACGATTGAAAGGCCGAGTCCTGTACCGGTAATATATCTGGTCTTGTCATCTTTTACACGATAAAATTTATCAAAAATTTTTTCAAGGTGCTTTTCCTCTATCCCAAATCCGTTATCCTCAATCCTAACTCCAATATTCTTACCGGTAAGGCCTGCCTTTATGACAATCTCACCACCATCCTGTGTGTAATTTATTGCATTAGTAATCAGGTTGCCGAATACACTCTCAAGTGCCATGGGATCGGCAATGATTTCAGGTAGCGTCCCCTCTGAAAATTCCAGTATAAGGGACTGGCCCTTAGCTCTTGCCCGGGATTCAAGAAACTCGACAATATTTTTCAGGAGTTCTTGAACCTGTATTGGTTTCTGAACCTTGGCGGATATTCCCGCTTCTATCCTGGATAGATCGAGCAGATCACCGATTGTGGAGATCAGCCCCAGGGTTTTTTCTTTGGCACGGGTAAGTATATACTGATCAGATTCAGGAGTATCTCCTTCCACATCGTTTATAACCAACGCAATCTGCTCATGGATGGTTGAAAGGGGAGATCTGAGTTCATGGGAAACCTTGGCAACAAACTCGGATTTCAGTTGATCCAAAACCTTCATAGCAGAAATATCCATCAGATTGACTGTGGAGCCAAGACACTCTCCTTTCTCCCCTAAAACAGGTCTTGCCCAGGCCAGCAGAAATTTCCCTCCGGAAACCTCCAACTCATAGGCCGGGATATCATCATAATCTATAAATTTCCCCCTTGAGATATCCGTCACCAGTTTACACAAGTCTTTGTCTTCTATATATTCCTCAATCTGTTTGCCCGGCCCGATATTAGATTTAATGCCTATAAGCTTACAGAATGCCGGATTTATCAGGACCACCTGCCCCTCAGTATTAGTCACAAGCACACCGTTTGGCAGGGCCTCTATAATGGTATGCACACGACTTTTTTCAGTATGAAGGTCCGAAAGAGTCATCCTCCGTTCATTTTCCGCCTTTTCAGCTTCCTGTTTGAGGAGGATGGTTTCCCTGGCGCGATTCACCGCAATACGGAGCTGATCAGGTTCATAAGGCTTGGGAATAAAATCGTATGCCCCCTGTTTCATTGCCTCAATTGCGGTCTCCAGTGTAGCAAACCCTGTAATTACTATGACCAGTATTCTCCTTTCCATCTCCATAATCTGCTTAAGTACTTCCATTCCATCCATACCCGGCATCTTCATGTCAAGAAGCACGATGTCCGCGGAAAAATCCTGCAGTATTTTAAGGCCATCACTTCCATTAGAGGCCTTTTGTACTTCAAAGTTTATCCTCGTAAGTATCCGCTCTGGCCCATCCCTGAAACTCTGCTCATCATCAATAACCAGGACACGTAAAGCATCGAATTTGCTATTCACAGTCTTCTCCTTTGTTTTCCTTTTCATCGACCACCCTGTCGAAAGGAAGCTCTATGTTGAAGACAGCCCCTTTTCCTGAAGCACTCTCAACAGTTATGTTTCCACTATGATTTTGAATAATTCCATAGACTATACTGAGTCCCAAACCAGTTCCCTCCCCTTCTTCTTTTGTTGTAAAAAAGGGTTCAAAAACATTACTGATATTCTCCCTGGGGATACCGGGTCCGGTATCTGATATTTTAATACAGGCCTTTCTCCTGTCCTTATCCAGAGCTGTTTTAATCGTCAGTTCTCCACACCCATCCATTGCCTGTGCTGCATTGAGGATAATATTCATGAACACATGATTCATCTGCTGTATATCAACCGGGACATCAGGAAGCTCCTCTGATAGATCCTTAGTAATATTAATATTCTGAAAAAGAGACTGATTTTCAAGTAAAAACAGGGTCCTGGATAAAGCCTTGTTCAAATTGTTGGGTTTTATTAAATGCCCGGTCTGCCTCGAGAATTCCAGCAATTCCTTAACAGTATCCTTGCACCTCTGAGCCTCCTTAAGAATTCGAAACATATCCTCCTTTGCACCCTCTTCAAGTTCATATTCTTCCAGAATAAGTTTTGCGAACAGGGTTATCCCTCCTATCGGATTATTCAATTGATGGGCAACACCTGCGGACAACTTCCCCAATGCCGCCATTTTTTCTGCCTGAAGGAGCTGAATTCTTGTATTTTCAAGCTCTGATTGCATCCTAAGCTCATCACGAAGGTCATGAAAAAAACCGATGGAGGCCACTTCTTTATCCCCTTCATAGATTACTGCCGCATTAAGACTTATCGGGACGGTTTCACTATTTTTTTTGAGTATATCCGTTTGATATAATTTAAGCTTCCCTTTGCCGCCGAATTCATCGCTTCGAAGTTTTTTCATTACATCCCTGGCACCATCTTCGGGATAAAAATTACGGATATCCAATTGTTCCAGGGCTTCTTTTTGACTGTAACCGGTTATTTCTGCCGCGGCCTCATTAAACGCAACTATTTTCCCTGTCATATCCGATGCCACAACACTGTCCACAGAGCTCAAAATCAGATTCCGGAGAAAAGAATTGGATCGCTCCAGCTCCACCTCAATTTCTTCCCTTGCCGACTGATGAAAATCAAGCAAAGTTAGGGCCTCCACCTTATTGGCATTTTTTATCGGATAGGAATAACGGCAAGATGACCATTTAGGAGACTTTTGCTCCTCCTGTATATGTCTCAAAGAAGGTTCACCTGTTTTCAATACTATTACCGCAGGACAATTTCTGCATGGATGGGAGCTCTTATATATTACCTCATGGCATAGCTTTCCAATGATGTCCTTGCCATGCGTTTCCATTGTAAACCTATTTGCCGCCAGAACCATAAACTCAGTAGAGACGATAAAATACTTTCTGTCAGATACATCCATCGATTTAAGAAGATATTTTATCTCACTGTCCGTGCGCATAAACAATCTCCAAAAAAAAATTAGTAGCTATGAGGCTTATTCAAGTGCCTTAATGAATTCCCTGGGTTCAACATCCAGCCTTGTCCATAATTTGAAACAGCGCCGTGCCTGATTGGCCAGAATTGAAAGACCATCAATAAATCTTATCCCCTTGGCAGCGGCCATCGCCTTCCAGAAATTATTATTGCGGCCATAATTCAGGTCAATTACCAGTTCACAGTCCCTCAGATCCAGTCTGCTGACCATAGCTGCCAGTTCAGGGGCTTCATCCGGGTCTGATACAGATGTGGCATTTATTAAAATATTAGCGGATATCGGCTGATCAGCTATTGATTCCAGCAATTCTGCCTGCCCGTTAATACGGTTAACCACCTTTGATATCTTCTCCTGATTGCGCCCCGTCACAATAATGTTTTCAGCACGAAGCCAGTTCAGAATAAAGACAACTGCCTTTGAAGCTCCGCCTGCCCCGAAAACAATCGCGGATTTCCCTGCGACATTGAATCCGACATCTTCCAGCGTATCCATAAAACCGATTGCGTTTGTGTTGTACCCCTTCATCTCATTATTATTCAGGACAATGGTATTAATAGCACCTATAATGTTAGCCCCTTCGGAAAGTATGTCCAGATAAGGAATGACCGCCTCTTTGTAAGGAACGGCAATATTCGCGCCATCAATATTTAAGGCACGGAGGCTTTGCATGCCCTGGGCAATTTCCTGCGGTTTTACTTTAAAAGGCGTATACACTCCTTTTATCCCTACTCTTTTCATAACAGCCGAAAACATGGCTGGAGATTTTGAACGAAAAATACGTTCATCTCCTATTATACAGAACATTTTCATAGCCATTTTTTCTTATAGTATAATATTCTGGCGTAAAATATGATCCTCTTTTTTAAAGACATTGGACACACGCGAACAGTCATAATGTTTTTAATCTCACAGTGCTCTTTAAATATTGGATTCCGCAAAGCCAAAAGAGCAAAACTAAAAAAATATTTTCCACATCTGATTTTGGTCATTGGACCATATCTTCAGTCCGAGGAAACCGAATTGGCGCCTTTTGGGATTGAGTAAAGCCTTGGGCATTGATCTGTCTGGAAAACGGATTGAGATTTGTTTTTCACAGCAGCAACTGTATCACACTGTAACAAATTCGGCCCTGGCTGTTTAGTGTGGATCAAAAGATACTGCCCGCTCGTAACAGAGACAAGCCAAAATTTTCATATATCGATCTGGAGCACTAACTTAATATGAAGCTGCGCACACTCGCATTTCTAAAAACCATAACCAGGGGATGTTATAAAGGTCATTTTGATTGGAGTTTGACTGTTTTTAGAAATTATCCGGTGTTATTCAATGAGTCCCTTAATGCTTTCAGTGATCTCTTCAGCAGAGGCCGGCTTTGGGAGGTAATCATCTGCGCCCATACTCATACCGTCTCTGTGAGAGTAGCGTGTAGAACCTACATGCCCTGCTACGGCAGTCAACATGACAATAGGGATATCTTCATATTTTTCATCGTTTTTCAATTCAGCACATACCGCGTAACCGTCTTTTTCCGGCATCATCACATCGAGCACAATAGCATCAGGCGGGCTGGCCTTTACTTTCTTAAGGGCTTCAACACCATCATAGGCAACATCTACTTCAAACCCCTCTTTTTCGAGATTCAATTGAACAATAGCGGCAAAATCGGGCTCATCATCCACGACAAGTATCCTTTTCTTATCACCCATACATACCCTCCTGTAATAAAAAAATTATTTTAATCCCGCGGCAGCCATGATATCCGGCACCACATCTTCTTTACCTATAGCCATAATGTGGACACCGTCACAAATTTTTTCTTCCTCAATCTGCTTTATCATTCTTCCCGCGATTTCAATTCCCTTTGCAAGGGCTCGTCCCTTGGGAGCTGAGGCCATTTCATCGATAAATTCCTGAGGCACGTTTACTCCTGCAATATTTTTATTCATGAACCGTGCCATAGGAGCAGATGTAAGTAAAATAATCCCGGCAAGAATCTTTACAGGGAATTGCTTCGCGTACTCCATGAATGATTTGAGCTTATCCATGTCATAAACAGCCTGCGTCTGGATAAATTCCGCACCCGCATCAATTTTCTTTTCAAATTTTATAAGCTGTGGCTCAAGTGGTTGTGCTTCAGGAGTTACGATTGCACCGGCGCAAAAAGAAACTCCTCCGTCCAGTTCATTTCCACCAAGATCCTGTCCCTTTTCAAGTCTTCTGATAGCAGCCACCAGCTGACTTGAATCAATATCAAATACACCCTTAGCCTCTTTATGGTCACCCAGCATAGCGGAATCCCCGGTCAGGCATAAAACATTGTTAACTCCCCTGCTGGCCGCAAAAAGGAGATCCGCCTGCAGTGCCAGGCGGTTTCTGTCACGACAGGTCATCTGAAGAATCGGCTCACCTCCCAGCTCTTTGACCAGAATAGCCGCTCCTAAGGAAGGAAATCGCATGACTGAACTCTGGTGGTCGGTCAGATTCATGGCATCCACTTTGTCTTTTAAAAACTTAATATGGTGAATTGTCTTCTCTAGATTTGTTCCCTTGGGAGGAGCAACCTCACAGGTCACAACAAATTTTCCTGATTCAAGTGCTTTTTTAAAAGAAGAAACCATAATCAAAGGTCCTTTCAAGTATTTTCCACAGATTGTGGAATGTTTGAAGTGCCATAAGCAAAAAAAAGATTGATTCTAAAATCAGCCATCAGCTATCTCAAATTTCCCGGGTGTCGGTTCTCCCAGATGATTTCTGGGTTTCTGCAGCTTCCGCATATAATCAAGACGATCCAGCTCCTTTAGACGGGTATATATCATTGTCCACGCGCAATCTTTATTCTTGTCTATTTCGCATTTTCCATTATTGGTCCCACCACATGGCCCGTTTACAAGTCCCTTATGACATGAAGTAACCGGACATATCCCTCCGGTTTCACCTATTATGCATGTTCCGCACTGGATGCATATCTCATTAAACTGGCCCGGACCTGTCTCCTTTCCGATAAACAATGTATCAAGTGCGGGTACAACCATTTTTTTGAGTTGCCTTGCTATTGTCTGTACACCAAAGGCGCATGACATTATCAGAATTGCGTCAGCCTGATCAATCTGGCTGCCGTATTCGTCCATTATCTCACCAGACAGATTATCACATGCCACAGGCACTACCGTATTGCCGGTAATCATCTTCCCCGCTTCGGAAAGCCTCTCCTTCATCTCGATGACCTGGGGCTCCCCCCCGGTCCGGGTCAATGTGGTACATGTTCCGCAGCCGACAATAAAGATTCTATTCAAATCACTTACCAGCCGTTCAATCTCTTCTTCGGATTTTTGTTGCGTAATGGACCTGATCATATTTATCTCCTCTCCTTTTCCAGATCACACCTGAGGCATCGCATGGCCTCTTCACATGCCTCTTTCTCCACTGAAAAACCTTTTTCTACTTCACGAAAATCTTTTACTCTTTCCTCAGGAATCTCAAGCTTGACATCTACTCTATGTTTTTCCTCACCGGATTCATCGTCCAAGGCAAGGCCCGATTCTTCCACCATGGCTGTCTTCTCATCCAGGATCTCTACCCTGCCCTTATCTCCCGCAAGATATTTGTCAATAGCCAGAGCGGCCCGCCTTCCTGATGCTATGGCCTGAATTACGGTACTGGGGCCTGTGGTGAAATCACCTCCGGCAAAAACCCCCGGCATATTTGTGGCCAGGCTGTTTTCATCCACCTTAAGGCTCCCCCAGAGTGATCTCTCAATCTGGCTGTCCTTTGATAAAAACCTGATATCAGGCGCCTGGCCTATTGAAATAACAACATTATCAGTCTCAACAATCTG
Source organism: Deltaproteobacteria bacterium (assembly GCA_019307745.1). Classification (GTDB taxonomy): domain Bacteria; phylum Desulfobacterota; class DSM-4660; order Desulfatiglandales; family HGW-15; genus JAFDJA01. The sequence goes on from JAFDJA010000013.1 coordinate 9,322, forward strand.
AGTTGTTTCCTCATCAACACTTAAGAAAGACTTTCCAGTTTCATCAAAAACAGTTTTGCTTTGGGCAAATTCAACACCGGTAACCCTGGTGTCCTGATGCAGAACCTGTTTAGGCGCCCACAAGGGCTCTATAGTAATCCCCTCCTCAACAGCCTCTTCAATATCTTTCTCCCAGGCAGGCATCTCTTCAATAGTCCTTCTGTATAAAATCCTGACATCATCAGCCCCAATACGCAGGGCGGTTCGCGCGGTATCTATCGCCACATTACCTCCGCCTATGACCACAACCCTGCCTTTTATCTGAACTGTTTTCCCAGACCTGACATCTGCCAGAAATTTCAATCCGTAGTAGAGTCCCTCCAGCGCTTCATCCTCACCTGGGATCCCGCCCCTCATACTTTCCTGGGCACCTGCGGCAATAAAGACCGAACTGAATCCCTCTTCAAGCAGGTCATTAACAGTATGCTTGGCATCAATTGGAGAGTTATAGATAATTTCTGTTCCGCACTTTCTTATATAATCAATCTCCTGATCAATAACTGCCTTGGGAAGACGAAATTCAGGCACCGTTATCCCAAGCATCCCCCCACCGTTTGGCTGTGACTCAAAAACGGTCGTCCTGTATCCGGCTTTTGCAAGATAATAAGCGCATGTCAGACCGGCAGGGCCGGCCCCGACTATAGCAATTCGCTCTGACCTGGTTACAGGGAAGGGCTCCGTTATTGTTCCAACATTATCAAAATACCAGTCTGCGGCAAAACGCTTGATGGAGCGGATAGCTACAGGGTCATCCAGTTCCCCTCTGCGGCATTTGAATTCACAGGGATGAACGCAGATACGGCCGCATACCGCGGGAAATGGATTCCTCTCCCTGATAATCTCTACTGCCTGTTCATATTTCCCCATTGCAACGGCCGCCACATAATTCGGCACATCAATTCCCGCCGGGCAGGCATGCTGGCAGGCCGATATAACCATTGAATCACACACAGCACCGGAACAACGCTGCTCAAGAATATGATCTTCATATTCCTTGCGGAAATATTTCAATGTTGACAGGGCGGGTTTAGCACAGGTCTGTCCCAGGCCGCAAAGGGAAGACGCGGTTATTGTATCTCCCAATTCCTGGATTGCTTCAAGGTCTTCCAGTTTCCCTATTCCCCGAACAATTCGTGTCAGGATTTCAAGAAGCTCGGTCGTTCCCAGCCTGCATGGTGCGCATTTTCCACAGGACTCCGATTGTGTAAAACTCAGAAAAAATCTGGCAATTTCAACCATGCAGTTATTTTCATCCATAACCACCATGCCCCCGGAACCCATTATTGCGCCTATCCGCTGAATGGTCTCATAATCAATGGGCATGTTAAGGTACTGCTCCGGTACGCATCCTCCAGAAGGGCCTCCCATCTGAACTGCCTTGAATTTTCTGCCCTTGGGAATTCCGCCGCCAATATCAAAAATCACATCCTTAATACTGATACCTATGGGCACTTCAACGAGGCCTGTGTTGTTTACTTTACCTGCAAGAGAAAATATTTTTGTCCCCTTGCTTTTTTCAGTGCCTAACTCTCCATACCATTTTGCGCCGTTCTTAATAATCAGAGGAATATTCGCCAGCGTCTCTACATTGTTTATGTTGGAAGGTTTTTCGTCCAATCCTGACTGGGCGGGAAAGGGAGGACGAGCTGAAGGCATACCTCTCTTTCCTTCAATCGACGCCATAAGCGCGGTTTCTTCCCCGCACACAAACGCTCCCGCGCCCATCTTCAAAGAAAGGTCGAAATTAAAGCCCATCCCAAGTATATTCTCTCCCAGCAGTCCCAGTTCATTTGCCTGCTCAATTGCAATGGTCAGATGATCAACAGCAATAGGATACTCTTCCCTCACATAGATATAGCCGTATTCCGCTCCTATAGCATATGCGCCGATAAGTAATCCTTCCAAAACGGAATGTGGGTCCCCTTCCAGAATCGCGCGATCCATGAACGCGCCCGGATCGCCCTCGTCCGCGTTGCATATAATGTACTTAGGGGCCCCTGCAGCCTGGCGCGCGAATTTCCATTTAAGTCCCGTTGGAAAGCCGGCCCCTCCCCGCCCTCTCAGTTTAGATTCCAGGACCTCCGCTATGACCTCGTCATGCTTCATTTTTGACAATGCCTTTGAAATCGCCTGATATCCATCGTAAGCAATATAATCTTCAATCCTCGTCGGATCAACTCGTCCACACTTGGCCAGTACCCTTTTTTTCTGTCTGGCATAAAAAGGAATCTTGTCAATGTGATATACAGGCTCCTGTGTCTTCGGGTCCTTATAGGCAAGGCGCTCAATCAATTCACCTTTTTGGATGGTGAGATCAACAATCTCTTTTGCGTCTTCAGGATTGACCTCCTGATACTGAATCCCCATAGGCTCAACAGCAATAACAGGTGCCTTTGCGCAAAAGCCATGACAGCCGGTTGACCTGACCTCAACCTCTCTGGAAAGCCCCTGCCTGTTTACTTCATCAACAATTGCGTCCATGACTGACGCGGAACCATATGCACGGCAACCGGTCATACAGACGTGCACAACTGTTTTTTTCTCTGAGATCCTGGTCAATATTTTTTCCCGGAGAGATTCCAGCTGGCTTATGGATTCGAGTTTACCCATTCTGTTTAATCATCCCCCTTGTCTTTCTCATACTGTTCCAGGACATTGGAAACCTTTGTTGGAGAAAGCTTCCCATAATAATCACGATTTACCATCATTGCGGGCGCGAGAAAACATGCGCCAAGACAGGCCACTGTCTCTAATGTAAACTGATAATCCGGACTGGTCTGGCCTTCTTCAAGGTCCAGTTCCTTTTCTACCATCCTGAGAACGCTCTGTCCCCCTTTGACATGGCACGCGGTGCCCCTGCAAACCTTGAGCACATTTTTCCCTTTTGGTTCAAGCGCAAAACCCGCGTAAAAGGTAACTACTCCCTGGACATGGGAGGCAGGAATATTAAGCGCCTCGGCAACAGGGTCAATTGCTTCAGGAGGAATATATCCGATATCTTCCTGAATCTTCTGCAGCATGGGAATAAGACCCCATTTCTTATCTTTATAGGCCTCAATAATGGAGAATATTTTTTCCCAATCGATCTCTTTTGGATTCATAATATTTTTCCCTTTCAATCTTCCGGCATGCGCGAAATGCCTGTAAGTCTATACCTTCTCAATTTCAACCCGGCACATATTCCAGCTCCCTGCGCCGGATTTCAGCAGCGGTGTCAGTTCAACTAAATTTCTTGCGTCATTATTATTAAAACCCAAAGGGACAAATATCATTCCCTTGCCCAATCCTTTTTCTATAGTTATCTTCCTTTCAATAGAACCGCTCCGTGAAACGACCCTGACAACGTCCCCATCCTTCAGATCAAGTCTCCTTGAATCATCCGGAGATATCCGTACGCCTCCCTTATATTCAAACCCTGAAATCCTTTCTGAAGCAGAGGTCCGTGTACCGCATCCAAGGTGATACCGCATTGCTCCTAAAAAAGCGGTAAAAGGATAATTAGAATCTCTTTCTTCATCTCCTGCCTGAAATACTTTTGAAAACCGAATTCCTTTTTTCTCTCCTGTGTTTTGAGATTGCCACACCTTCTCAAGACCTGAATTTGAAAAAATGGGGACAACTTCATCTATCTCTTCTCTTATTTTTTCCGCGGTAATATTATACCCGGCAGCTCCCATCTTCTCGGCTACAATGCCTAAAATTTCAAGGTCGGGTTTAGCAATTCCCGGCGGTTTGACAGCAGCGGAAAAGGTCTGAACTTTTCCCTCCATATTTATGAACGATCCCTCTTTTTCAGAAAAAGCCGCTCCGGGCAAAACCACATCAGCAATCCCGGTTGTCTCGCTGCCAAGGATATCCTGCACTGCGATAAAATCAATTTTTTCAAAGGCTTTTAAGACTCTTACAGGGTCAGGAAGGCAGCGAAGGGGATTTTCCCCCATAATATACAGCGCCTTGAGTTCTCCTTTTTCAGCCTTTTCAATCATCTGGATCATGTCTGCACCGGGAAGAGATGAAATCTCTGTTTCCCACTTCTGTTCCCACTGACTCCTAGCGGTATCATCACTCAACAGACAATGGCCGGGCAAGGCGTCCGGTACAGTCCCCATATGCCAGGAACCGGCCAGATTGCTCTCTTTTGCGATCACATGAATTCCCGCCCCGGAATCTCGTGTACTTCCTGTTACTACAGCAAGGTCAAGAACAGCTCCCATGACCTCTGCGCCATATTTTAGCTGGGCAATTCCGCTACCGACCACAAAGGCAATCTTTTTCCCCTCAAGAAGTGTCGCGGCTTTTGCCAGCTTATCATCCGCGATATCTGCACTTCCTTCCTGCAGAAAAAGTCCTTCTTTGTAATCTTCAAATCCTTCTGCGAAATTATCAACAAATGCTGAATCATATGCGTCGTTTGCCAGGAGTGTTTTAGAAATGCTATTAATAAGCTCCACCATCTCCTTGCCGGAACCGTTATCATTCAATGGCCTGAGCCATAGTGACCCCATATCCACCAGGCCTGTCTTTCTATGGTCAGCAACAATTACAGGCATTCCATTTTTTACTCCCCTTTTAATAAAATAGCTCGCAACAGGTACTGAGTGGTCAGGATCCGCGCCCAGAACAAAAACTGCTTCCGCCTTTTCCAGTCCCGCGAGAGAACCGGCCATAAAACTTATACCGTCAGCAGTACTGCCCCTTTCTTCAATAATGCTGTAAAGCTCTCTGCCATATATATATCCGCCATTATCAATATTATTTGTCTTTAAAACAGCCCTGGCAATCTTCTGGAAAAGATAATTCTCTTCATTTGTGCATTTTGATGATCCCAGAAATCCTATACTTTGCGGACCACTCTTCTTTTGAATTTCCACAAGTCTTCCTGCAACAAGGTCCGCCGCATCATCCCATGATGCTTCCACAAGGGGATCATCCCTGCGCGATCCATTTTCACGTATAAGGGGCCGTAGCAGGCGGGATTTTGAATTAAGAAAGTCATGGGCAAAATGGCCTCTGACACAAAGTGTGGCATCGTTTACACTATCCGGCTTATGTGAAGGATTGACTTCCACCACCTGTTCGCCTGAAACACCCAGTTTCAGGCTGCATCCCACACCGCAGAAACCGCAAACAGAAACCTCCTCCTTTTCAGGGGTTCCCGCGTATAATGATTTGGATGATAACGCCCCGGTCGGGCAAATTGAAATACATGTTCCGCAGAAGGTACAGTTGGAGAGCTCAAGAGGAAGATCATGGGCAGTAGCAGGACGGGACTCAAAACCCCTCAGGTTATAGTCTATTGCTCCGGCAGCAACAAGTTCATGATCGGCGCGAATGCATTTTCCGCATAGAATACACTTGCTGAGATCCCTTATAATAAAGGGATTTGCCTCCTCTAGGCCAGTGTAATGCGGCATGGGATAGAGATCTATCTTACCAACACCAAGATCGGCGGCCACTTGCCTCAACTGGCATCTGTTGCCTTTATTGCAGACTATACAGGATTCAGGGTGTTCCGCAATCATCAGCCTGACAATATTGCGTCTATGCTTTATTACAGATGACGAATCTGTCAGGATAACCATATCCTGCACAACCGGCGTTACACAGGATGCGAAAAGACGGCCAGATTTTTCATCTTCGACAAGACAGATACGGCATGCGCCAACCGGTTTGAGGCTATGATGATTACAGAGGGTAGGGATCTTGATATCATGCTCTTCAGCTGCCTTTAATATACTGGTACCACTCGCGCAACTGATTTGCTTCCCATCAATAGTCAGAGTTATCTCTTCCAAGGGATCAGCTCCTTAAGTATTTCTTCTGTTATTTTGGACTAATGAACAGCAAATATTGACAAGTCTGCTTAAACAGCTTTTTAAACTGCGAAAACTATTACCTGAATTTTTATGATACCCTTCAATATTATTTTTGCAAAACTCAGGTATTAATATCTACTACATGGATGGTATCCAGTATTAAAAACGGATGTGTTATGTTAAGAAATGAAAACTCTCCTGATTCCAATCAGCTATCAAAGTGGGTAACCACATCTCACAAGGTGTTGGATGGAGTTTTATACACGAGAATTAAAATTCTACTTCACCTGATGACTTTCATATTATTTTTAATTGGTCCTTAAGGCAAGTATTTTTTAAAAAAAATAAAAACTATTCAAATAACTACTACCGCTAACGCTTGATAACGCAGTAGATTCGGTAAAATCGATGCTTCCGAAGGATAAACAATTTTGAAAAATTTGATCTTATTTTGCAATAACCAATAAGCTGCCTGCTATATCCAAATAAATTGCTGTGTAACCGCTTAAATACATTGTTTTTGGCACCCTTCAATATTGTTTATGCAGGATTCAGGTGACACCTGGATTTGCAAGCATCAAGCTTGCCTAAGATACAAGACATCAAGTGTGAAGCTGTACTTGTATACTGCGAACGCTTGATAACGCGGTAGGTTCGGCGAGATCGATGCTTCCGAAGGATAAACAATTTTGAAAAATTTGATCTTATTTTGCAATAACCAATAAACTGCCTGCTATATCCAAATAAATTGCTGTGTAACCGCTTAAATACATTATTTTTGACACCCTTCAATATTGTTTATGCAGGATTCAGGTAAATCTACTAATCTCCATGCTGAATTTTTTTACTGCAAATACATGAAAGGCTGTATTATACTCTCTCGTTATATTAAAAAATTCTTTCATGATCTTCACAGGATAAAGGAGCAAACGTATGTCAGAACCCAGTTCATCAAAAAAATTCACAGGAGCCACCCGGTATATCCTGGATGAGGAATTGGCTGAAGTAGTCAATATCTCCATAGCCCTTGAGATGCCACTCCTGCTCAAAGGAGAACCCGGGACAGGCAAGACCATGCTGGCCCATGCAATAGCAGAGTCGCTCCGAATGCGGCTCATTGCCATGAACGTGAAATCAAACATGAAGCTTGTTGACGGCCTCTACCAGTATGACACCCTTACCCGCCTTAATGACAGCCGTTTCGGTGATTCGGCAAGGAATGTGAGCGATATTGAGGAGTACATCAAGATGGGAAAAATCGGACAGGCATTTACATCTGAAGAGAGGATTGTACTTCTCATAGATGAAATCGACAAGGCTGATACTGATTTCCAGGATGACATGCTGGATGTGCTGGATCAGATGGAATTCGATATCCTGGAGATCGACAAGACCGTCAAAGCAAGCCATCGGCCCGTCATTATTATTACGTCCAACGCGAAAAAGGACCTTTCCGATCCGTTCCTGGGGCGCTGCAACTTCCATCATATTGCCTTTCCTGAACCCGATATAATGGGAAAAATCATAGAAGTTCACTTCCCTGATATAAGCAGAGATCTTCTGGAAAGTGCCATATCCGCCTTTTATCGAATGAGGAGTTTCGAGGGAATTGAAAAAAAGCCTGCCACAAGGGAACTCATAAACTGGATCAGGGCTCTTAAGACGGATACTGACCTCAGCGCCGAAGAACTGGACAAGGGAGACGCCCCATACCTGGGCGTCCTTTTCAAAAAGAGCCCTGATTATATTATTGCCCAAAACAATATGGTTCGGTACAGGAGATAAGACCTCCCGCAATGAGGGATTAAAAAGGCTCAAAACTGATATGTTTATTAAATTCTTCTATATTTTAAAAAACGCGGGTATCCCGGTTTCACCTACCTCATTTCTGAGGCTCCAGAAAGCCCTCAGCATGGGAATCATAGAATCCCTGAGTGATTTCTATACTGCAGCCCGCGCTATCCTGGTCAAAAGTGAGAATTATTTTGATCTTTATGACCAGATTTTTGCCCACTACTTTGAGGGGGCTGAACTTCAAGAGCCGGATGACCTGATACTTACGGAGATGGCCAGGGCCATGCTTGAGGAATGGCTCAAATCCCCGAAGGAGCTTGCCAGGGCCCTGGGGATTGATGAATCTGAACTTTCTCAAATGAGTTCTGAAGAGTTGATCCAGTATTTCCTCGACAGATTGAAGGAACAGACAGAAGAGCACCATGGAGGGAGCAAATGGATCGGCACGGGGGGCAGATCCCCTGTTGGCCATTCAGGGTATCACCCCGGCGGGATGCGTGTAAATGGAATTTCCAGAAACAGATCAGCCACAAAAGTCGCCATGGACAGGAGGTACAGGGACTACTCCCAGGCCGGTCCTCTCACGCGATCCCAGATGGGAGAGGCCTTAAAGAGGCTGAGGTATATGGTGCCTTCCGGTCCCAGGGATAAGATCAACATTGAGGAGACCATATATCAGACCATGAAGAGCTGTGGTGAGATAGAGATGGTATTTGAACGGAGCCTCAAGGACAGGTTAAAGGTCATCCTGGCTATTGATAATGGAGGATGGTCTATGGACCCGTATATAGGTATTGTGCAAACCCTCTTCGTGTACGCGAGGGCCCAGTTCAAGGACCTCAAGACCTTCTTCTTTCACAACACGATTTATGACAATATCTGGGAGGACCCGCAGCGATATCGCAAGCCCCTTCCAATAAACGAACTGGTTCGTCTTGATCCGGATACACGTCTTATTATCATTGGAGACGCGAGCATGGCCCCCTATGAACTCATGTCAACGGATGGCTCAATCCACCTGGAAAGGAGATCAGGGAGACCCAGTTACGAGAGCCTGGAGTTTCTGGCCCGCACATTTCCTCACACTGTCTGGCTAAACCCGAAAATGGAACAGGGATGGGGCTACACCCGCACCATCTCCATGATACAAGAGATATTTCCCATGTTTGAGCTCACCCTGGATGGGCTTGAAAAGGCAGTCAGCTGTATGATGGCCAAAAATTAGGCCATGAAACAGATTGATCCCTGTATATGGGTGCTTGTTCCGGGCAATTGCAAAATTTGCAGAAGATAACCATCCACTCCTAAAGGCTTGCATCACAGAAAAGACAGAGTCTTAATTGGAAAGGGGCAATCTAATGGACAGGAAGAAAACAGTATTCAGTTGGGCCATGTTTGATTTTGCCAACTCATCCTATACAACCCTGATTGTAACGTTTATCTATTCCACTTACTTTATAAAGGTCATTGCCTCCAATGAAATCGCCGGCACAATGCTGTGGTCCCGGGGAGTTACCATAGCGGCACTTTCCGTGGCCCTCCTTTCTCCATTTCTGGGAATCATTGCGGATAAGGGCGGGTACCGCAAGAGGTTCCTGTTTATCAGCACCGCGACTGCCATATTAGGTTCCGTGATGCTCTACTTTCCCATGCCGGGACAGGTTTTCTATGCCCTTACCTGGTTTATAATCGGCGACATAGCCTTTGAAATGAGCATGGTGTTTTATAATGCGTTTCTCCCTGGCATCACTACTTCTGAAAATATCGGCAGGATTTCAGGTTATGGCTGGGGGGCTGGATACATTGGCGGGCTGGCAGCCATGTTCATCGCTATGATTGGTTTTGTTAATCCGGAAGTCCCCTGGTTTGGTCTGTCCAGAGAGATGGGCCAGAACATCCGGGCTACTAACATTCTTGTAGCCGTCTGGTTCTGCGTTTTCAGTATTCCCATGTTTTTGTTTGTCAAAGAAAAATATTCAGGGAATAGACAGGACAAAAAAGATGGCCTGCATGCCACAGTACAGGAACTTTATACTACCTTCCGTGAAATTAAAAAATACAGGCAGATCCTGCGGTTTCTTATTGCGCGGCTCGTATACAATGATGGACTGGTAACCATATTTGCCTTTGGTGGAATTTATGCGGCAGGGACCTTTGATTTTACATTTCAGGAAATCATGACCTTTGGCGTGGTCCTGAATATTTCTGCCGGTCTGGGCGCCCTGACCATGGGCTTCTTGGACGATGCCGTGGGTGGCAAAAAAACCATCCAGGTCAGCCTGATCGGCCTGATTATCGCGTCCCTTATAGCGGTTTTTGCGCCAAACAAGACACTCTTCTGGATCGCGGGAATCATTGTCGGTATCTTTTCCGGCCCAAACCAGTCGGCAAGCCGCTCCTTGATGGCCCGTTTTATACCCGAACAAAAGCAGGGCGAATTTTTCGGGTTCTTTGCCTTTTCAGGGAAATTTACCGCCTTTGTGGGGCCTTTTCTGTTGGGGGTATTAACCGGCCTTTTCAATTCACAGAGAGTTGGGATATCTGTGGTCGTCTTCATGTTTGTGATCGGCGGAATCATCCTTTCAACCATTGATGAAGAAGAGGGGAAAATGGTTGCAAACCGGGACCAGGCCGGGTGAGGTGACAACAGCCTGCTTCAAACAGATTTTACACGGTGAATTGTTCATGGTTTGTTGTTGATCGCCTTTTCAGCGGGAATGGTGACCACAAGGTATCCGGGAAAGTAGTCGGCAAGTTGATCGGATATAACATCTTCATCACCTACCAGTATTATCTGCCAGGAGGAGGCAAGATATTGCCTTGCAACCTGTTGCAGCTCAACCGGGGATAACCGATCTATTGATGACTGTAACAGTTCATCGAGTGTCAAACCAAACCTGTCCGTGTAGGCCTTTAGTTCTAAGCGGCCGGAGGCAATATCCAACGTCTGCATCAGACTGCCTTGACGGCTGGCACTCGCGTCTTGGATCTCGGCTTCAAATACCGGAACATCTGCCAGGCTTTGAATATGCGCCAGGATACCGTGAAGACTGGCCGCAACCTTATTAGGTTTGGCCTGCATGCGAATAATGAAATCCGAACCCCCTTCTCTCTCCCTGTGGCTGGCAAAAGCACCGTAGGTCAAACCTTGCCGCTCTCTCAGGTCTTGAAACAAGCGCCCTATATTCTCTTCACCCAGGATCTCAGATAGGGTAGTGAGGGCCTGCCAGTCCTTGTGGTTGCGCTGCACTGTGGGCACTCCTAGCAGGATATCGACCTGTTGGCTGCCGTCTTTATCCAAAAGGTAAATGGTTTTTTCAGCAACAGCCTGAGGTTTCAAACCGGCTGTGACGCACTTATTGTCATCGCCTTTTAGCTGTGCAATTGTGGATTCCAACATTGGCCGCAACTGTTCGACCCTGATGTTGCTTTCAATATACAGCCGAAAACCCGGCAGACAAAAGCTGTCCTCTACAAGCTTGGAATACTGTGATTTAAGCTGTTCCGAATCGACTGGGAATGTGGACGGCCTGTCATCTTCCCGCCATGTGATGTGCTGATAAAATGGCATGGCCAGACCGGTGGGGATTTCTTTGCCAGCCAGATCCAACACTCTCTGAAATCGCCATTGGCGCTCAAGGCTTGTAATTTGCAGATCCCGTTTAGCCATCAGGCGGGCCATGAGTCGCAGTTGATAATTCAGGTCCTCTGTTTTTATGAAGTTACTGAAGATAACGCGGTTATCCCATGTACCCAGGTATTGTTGATCTCCCAGACATTGCCATTGCTTTCGAATTTCTGTTTCCCGCATCTCTGTGTCACCTATAAACCAGTGTTGTGCCAGAAGCTCTTCGGCAGCAGGCTGCAGAGAGGCCTCATAGGGCAGCTCCATGTATATGCTTGTTGTTTCTCCTTTCGAGACCGTGTGAAGCAACACCTGTATCCCGTTATCCAGTGTCAGAGTTTGAAAATTGAGCTCTGGTGGTTGCCAAAGGCTGGGCCGGATAGGTGGCATGCCGGGATAACTGGTCGGTGGTGATACACTTATCTCTACCGGAACAACTACCGCGTCTAATCCATCCGGGGAGTGAAAGAAAGATTGAGCACAGCCAGCCATGATACCAATACCTGATATCATGGCTAATCTTATAAGAATCGGAAACAACCTCACAGGATCCTGTCCTCCAGCCATGTTGCCGCCCCTTTTGGCAGCCATTGCATTATGGTTTTTCCCCATCGAACCTGCCAGCCCCCTGTGACTTCAAGGCAAATGTCCGGTTGCTGCCAGTTCTGCTGCCAGCCATTTTGAATATCAGCCAGGGTTACTGCCTGTATCCGCTGTTGTTGTTTAATCAGGGCGAGAGGGTCCTGATATAAACGAACCCCTTCCGCCAGATAATATGAAAGCACATTGGGTTCCCCAATCTCCTGGGTATAACTCAAATGGGCCGCGAGTTTGGCATCCAGCAACATCTGCTCGGTAAACAACGCGTCTGCCGGAGTTGATAATATTCGATCAAGGGACAAATCAATGTCTTGCTTTGAGGCGTAACTTCGAGGCGCGATGACTACCCACTGCAGAGACATGTTATCACTGTCAAAGGGCATACTTATAGAGAGGAAACTGTTTTCATCCAGTCGTAATTGCTTGCGGAATAAACTGTTTTGCCCGCTGAGCAGCATTTCACCGATGAGAGTATTTGTCTCATATTCATGAGAAACAGTACCGGGTTGCAGCCAGGCAAAAAAACAAACCGGATAGGGCGCCTGCGGGTCATAAAGGATCTGTTCCGAAGACGCCAGATCCAATTCCGGTTTATTGTTGCCGCGAATATTTACCTTTCCGGGCTTAATCCATTTGGCAAAGTACTCACTGATCCAATATTTTGCCTGCTCGCTTGAAAAGCCTCCTGACACCACTAAGACTATATTGGCAGGGTGATAATACTGGTCATAAAAACGCTTTATAGACTCTAAAGTGGCAGCCTCAAGATCCTGTTCCAGACCGATTACCAGCTTCTCATAACCGGAACCTCTCCCTACCTTACGGACAAATTCCGCCAGGGCCGATGCATAGGGCTGATTATCCAGGTTCAGCGCTTTTTCTTCCAGTACTGCCGCTATCTGGTTTTTCAGTTTCTCCGGCGTTATCTCCAGGTGTTGCAGTCTGTCGGCCTCGAGCCACAAGACCTGCTCGAGTGCGGTGGGCGGAAAAGAGGTGAAAAAAGTGGTGGCATCAAAATCTGTTACCGCGTTGGTGTGCCCCCCTAACTTTTTAATAATATTAAAATATTCTCCATCTCCAATGTCGGGAGTCCCCTTAAACATCATATGCTCAAAAAGATGGGCATAACCGGACTCACCAGCCTGTTCATCAAGCGCGCCAACTTGAACTGACAAACGGACAGTCACTGTATTTTTATCCTTTTGCGGGGCCAATACAACACGCAATCCGTTGTCAAGTTGATAGCTTTGCAGTTCAATAAAGATGCCCTGAACCGGAGATCCTTCAACAGGCAAGGGGTAGCAGGCCAGGGCGAAAGGCAATAAAAATATTCGTATTCCCTTGAATAATAATTTTTTTACAATAAATGAAAACAGCGGGGTAATATTAAGTACCAGCTGCTTTGCTCTGTTATTTATAACCATGATCAGGGCTCATCCATGAAATAACCGGACAAAAGTGGCTCCTTGCTTAACATTTTAGACTGCCTGATATCTGTAATAATGTGTGCGAATTTGATCAGTTGCAAACTGATGAGGCAATAAGAAACTGCTTTTTACGAAAAAAGTATAAAAAAATGATTGAAGTGTGTCAATCTTGAATTGAATACAATATATAGCGGGTGGTATTAATGATAAAACAAACATATTTTTTTTGGGATTGCCGTAAACAGGCATAATTGATGCGTGACATACAAATTCTGGTACATGTTTTCACAAGTGTCTCCCTTCCCCCATGGATTTAACTTTTTCAAAGGCCATCTGGATCACAGCATGGGCACACTCTTTGTGAACAGAAAGGATAACAAATATGTCTGATAATTATTTAGAGTAATCATCCTGCCTCATATCTCATTGACCATTTCATTTGTTTCCTCTATACTCCCACAAAATATTATCCTCGGCATGCCATAGTATCCATTGCGCGATTACTGGTTTCTTTTTCGGTTGCGGGGATAATGTCTGCAAGGAAATGAAAGGAAAACCACATGAATTTAACTTTAAATCCGCTCAACCGTCACTGCATCACCTTTTGTACACTATTTCTTATATTCTCTGGATGTACAACCCTGTTCCCCGATAGACCTGCTGAAATATATCAACCACCGGAGGAAAGGGCTGAGATAAGGTTGCCTGATGCGGCCAATAATGCGGATGAGCTAGACACAGATATACCAATGCCGGAAAAAGAAATAACAGGAGATATTGCCCTTCAGGAACCGTTTTCTATATCCTCAGGCATTACAGGGCCGGAAACAGACTACATCCAGCCTCCGATTGAATCAGAGCCGCCCCTGCCCCTAAACACTGCAGAAACAGCATCAGAGTATACAAACAACCCCCCGGGAATTGAGCCTGAACCCTCATATAGCAATACCCTCACAATGTCCGAACCTGAGACCGCGGGCAGCAATATTATCAAAACATCAGAGAATTTCTCTCCGATAATTATAGAAGCCCAATCCACAAACATAGACAACTCCGCATCAGCCTATACCCGAGTCTTACCTGAGCCTGAGAAAATAGAGCCGGAGCCGGAAAAAAAAGAGCCCGAGCCTGTTGTTGAGGAGATCCCTCCTCCCACAAATCAGGAGCTGATCGACTCGGCCCTGGACTACTGCAATGTATCCAACGAGTTCTGGGAGCAGGGAGATCTGAACAGCGCGATTGATGCCCTTGACAAGGCCTATTCCATAATTCTCCAGGTAAACGGGGGCAGTACCCCTGAAGATATACAGCAGAAGGAGGACATCCGCCTTACTATCTCCAAACGAGTAATGGAGGTCTATTCTTCAAGATACACCGTTGCAAATGGATCTCACACAGCCATCCCCCTTGAAATGAATGAGCATGTACAAAAGGCCCTGAACCTATTCACAGGCAGGGATAGAAAGTTTTTCCTGGAATCCTATATCCGCTCCGGTGAATACAGGCCTGCTATTGTCCGAGCGCTGAATGAGGCCGGGCTCCCCGAGGAGCTGTCATGGCTCCCCCTGATTGAAAGCGGATTCAAGATCAAGGCGCTTTCTTCTGCAAGAGCCCTTGGCATGTGGCAGTTTATCGCGTCAACCGGATACCGATTTGGCATGAAAAGGGACAGCTGGGTTGATGAGAGGATGGACCCGGAAAAGTCCACAACAGCAGCTATTGGCTATATGACCGAGCTGCATCATATGTTTGGAGACTGGACCACAGTACTTGCGGCATACAATTGTGGCGAAAACAGGGTGCTTAGTAAGATCAAATCTCAAAGATTGAACTACCTGGACAATTTCTGGGATCTTTATACCATGCTGCCTTCAGAGACGGCATTCTATGTCCCTAAATTCCTCGCGACACTGCATATTATCAATGACCCTCAGGCATACGGGTTTGACGAACTGCCTGAACCAAAACCTGAACAGAAATTTGAAAAAATCACTGTTAACAAACAGCTTCATCTTACAACCATTGCGAATAATCTTGACGTAGAGTATGCGCTAATGAAGGGACTTAATGCCGAGTTGAGGTATTATGTAACACCGAACAGACCATATGAGCTCAAAGTTCCCCCGGGAAAAGGCGACATTCTCCTGGCAAAGATAGATGATATCCCTGTTTATGTTCCTCCTGTTCCCTCTTATGTCACACATAGGGTCAGATCAGGGGAATCGCTCTCAGTTATAGCAAAAAGATACAGGTCATCGGTAAAGGCAATCATGAACATGAATAACCTTCGAAGCAGCAGCTTCATAAGGTCGGGGTGGAAGCTTAAGATACCCACCAGGGGGGCGTCTTCAGTTAGCGCTCCACCTGCCTATGTATCTATTCCTGCTGGAGGAGAGCTGAAATACACCGTACAAAAAGGTGACTCTTTGTGGCTGATAGCAAACAGATACCACACCACTGTTAATGGAATTAAAACCCTTAATAACCTGAAAAGGACAACTCTGCAGGTAGGTCAGGTCCTTGTATTGTCACCGGGAGGCGTCAAGGTTGAACCTGGTACAACAATAGATTATCAGGTAATGAAAGGGGACTCCCCTTATCTGATCGCCAAGAAATATCAAATGAACCTTTATGATTTTCTCAGACTGAACAATATGACAATTAAAAGTACTATATATCCCGGACAGATAGTTAAGGTTGTGCCAAAGGGGAGCAGGGTCTAAATACCTAGAGAACAAAACAATATCATAGTCCGTGTGGTCAGGCTGATGCGGTTAAATTTTTTATCTTTATTCAATGACATCCCAATACCCCCTTTTGGGGACCTGCATACGTTAAACACTCCTGTTTTACCTTCACCAATTTAGGCCTGGCAAGTTCAACAGCACGAATTGATTTGCCGTAAAGAATCCTTTCAGACTCAATAATTCTAAAAAGAAAGATGTTCAGTTTAATTCAATTTCTAAATTAAGGAAGGCTCTTATTTTAGATAACGCTTAAATTAAAATAAGAACCGGAAAAGTGAAAAAAGGTCTCGGAATGGAAAAACATTCGCAAATAGTACAAAATAGGTACATTGGGGTACAAAAAATGAGGAATTTTTTTTAAACCTAATTTCAAAAAGATCCTTGCTGATACGAAAGTCAAATAGCTTAAACTAACAATCCAGGGTTTGAGAGTCCGATATTATTTGCAAGAGTCAACTGTGCCCACCCCCCCCTTTAGCATTTTCTTGTAAGCCATTTTTCATAATTATCCATAACATCAATATGTTTTTTTCATCAAAGGCCTAAACATAAGTAGTTCATAGCTCCGGCACAGGTAAGTGGCAAACCCTTTTGATAGGCCAAAATCCCTCAAACGGCAGTAGATATGGAGAGGGTTTAAGTAGTGCTGTAATGTTGCAGTCATGATAAAAGCCCTCCTTGTAGACGAATGCTGAATTTCTGTTTTCTTTACATGTTAAAGCTACTGTCCTCTTATTTTTTTTTGATATTACCGTTGCGGTTTCTGTAGTTGTTATGCACGTTTTCATTTTGGTCACTGAATTAGAGGGTTTTAAGCCCCTTTTTAACTAATAAATATCGCAAAGATCATGCCAAAAGACGGAGGTCATCATATATCCCCTTTAAATGGCAGCATTATTTTAACAAACTGGATAAATGCGGATGCGTTTTTCTGGTATTGACATAGGAAATACCGGATACATTGTATCCAGTTGGTTAAATGAATGGATTCCAAGTATCCAATTGGGTATTAAGTAACCAGTTTTGAAAAATGTAATTAGAACTCGGTTTTTCGGCGAAGGATAATAGGGAGTTATTATGAGAGTCATTTAAATGAGCCAGGAAATGCTGCAATGTACTTGGTGTAGCATTCAAGAGGTGATACTGCAACACACATAGCGTAAAGGTTTTCATATCAATCATTCTATAATAAGTACTCTGGCATAAATACTTTTATGTGCATGTGGCGACAGCTTTCCATTGGAGCCCATTATTTGGCTGTGCCTGGCTGTCAGTACTGAGAAGGCTTTGCCGATAAAAACTCTTGCAAATATCGAACAGGAGAAGTATTTTCAGTTCTCAGGTGTAAATGTAGTTTTTGCCGGGCTTTGGATTGATAGGCGATTTTTTAGTCAACTCCAATCCATTTAGCAGCTCGAAATCCAGGCAAGACTATCGAAAACGGTTTTCAGGTTCGCCGAACCGCTTTTGGAGGCAATTGCAGCATAATTCAGATTATCATCTAACAAGGAGGACTTTATGGATTCTTCTAATAATGAATTATTAAATTGCAATCGGCGCGATTTTCTTAAGGTCGCGGGTATTGGAGCTGCCGCGCTCACTTTACCCGGGCTTATCAGAAATGCCAGTGCAGCCAGTGTGTCCAATATGAATCAGGAGATTGTTGAAACAGATGTCCTGATTATAGGAGGTGGCGTAGCAGGAACCTTTGCGGCGCTTAAGGCAAAAAAGGAAGGTGTGGATGTAACCCTTGCAGACAAAGGGACTGTGGGTAAATCAGGCATGAGCCCATGGTTCGGTGCCTACTCTGTGTTTGAGGAATCAAGTTCGGTAACAAGGGAGTCGTACATAGAAACAGTGTCAAAGGCAGGTGAATATCTGGTCTACAGGGACTATCTGGATATGTTTATGGATGACTCGAATGACAGATATCAGGAGCTTGTGTCCTGGGGAGCTGTTGAGGCGGACAAACTTGGCCATGGGCCAAAATTCAGGGAACAGGTCCAAAAAAATGGCATCCGTCTTATTGAACGGACCATGATAACCGAGCTCCTGGAAAAAGACGGAAAAGTGGTCGGTGCTGTCGGATTTCCTATGGAGGAAGATAAAGCAATTGTCATTAAGGCTAAGGCTGTAGTGCTGTGCTCCGGATCAGGGGCATTCAAACCTTCCGGATTCCCCATAAGTCCGTTGACCCATGACGGTGACACCATGGCATATCGAGTAGGAGCGGAAATATCGGGCAAGGAATTTGTGGATTTTCACTGGACACATTGGGAAAATCCCGCGGATGTATGGGGTAACTGGGGCCGCATGTGGGGAGAAGGTTTGCACTATAGCACCTTCAGGCCAGGCGGCAATAGTGGACCCCCGCCTGTGGGGCAGTCCCTCCAGGCCCATTCCGGGGAGGTTCCTCTTTTTATGGGAAGAGGAGGTGGTGGTGGTAAAAAATCCGGCGGTTCTCCGAAAGGAGGACAACCAAAGGGAGGATCTAAGGGATCCCCTCCGGGAGGCAAAGGAAAACGCTCTGCAGGGCCTGGAGGAAAAGGTCCGCGTATTCCTCCCGGAACTCGTTCACTTGATCTCCCGGTTGTTGGAGGATCGACTGCTGGAGCCGGACCGCACAAATGTGAAGGGATCTTTCCTAAAGATGCCAGGTGTTCATCGAATGTTCCGGGTTTGTTTGCTGCCGGTGATGCCCTTTGCACTGCAGGGGCATCATATAGCGGAGGTGTGGGATCATCTTCTTCAGGCTCTGCGGTTCAGGGAGGCAGGGCAGGAATGTATGCCGCGGAATATGCAAAAAAAATGAAAAGCGCCCAAATAAGCAATGTGAAAATCGCTGAAGCCAAAAAAAGAATATTTGAACCGCGTTCAAGGAGTAAGGGCTATTCTCCTCAATGGGTAACCCAGGTAATGCAGGGGATAATGATTCCGTATTATGTCACGTATGTCAAAAAACAGGACAGGCTTGAGGCCGCCCTTGCAAATATAGAATTTCTGCGGGATCATTTTGCTCCCAACCTGATGGCGGTTGATACACACGATCTCAGGCGTGCTCAGGAGACGAAAAATATGATCCTAAACGCGGAAATGAAACTCAGGGCTTCTCTATTCAGGACCGAGAGCAGGGGCGCCCATTACAGGGAAGATTTCCCTGAAAAAGACGACAAAAACTGGCTGGCATGGGTACTCATTTCACAGGATGGGGACAGGATGAAACTCACCAAAAAGCCTGTTCCAAATGAATGGAGATCGTAGCGAATGGCGCGGAGGGCGTAGCGATAAACCCTGAAGGGGTGAAACAGCGAAACAAAGGAAAATCCCGCATGCCGTACCCCTTGGTCTTGTATCATAAGCCTTAACCCGCCTTTTATAGCAACCAAATATGGCTGGACTTTAAAAACATATATTTTATCAAGCAAATGGAGGAAAAACCATGAGCGTGGAAAATATTGATAATGAAAAATGCATAGGATGTGGCACCTGTGTTGCCACCTGTCCAATGGATGTGTTCAGGATGGACAAGGCAACAGAGAAATCAAAGATTACTTATCAGGAAGACTGCCAGATCTGTCACCTGTGCAGGATCTATTGT
>JAFDJA010000207.1 GCA_019307745.1 Deltaproteobacteria bacterium
TGGGTATACTCAGTCCCCTCCACAACGTTAGCAGGAGAGTCTGCGTGTGTTGTGCAGTGCATAACAGTAGTAACCTTTTGAGAAAGCACACCGGATTTAGCCATATAATGGGTCCTTTCAATCTTCACATCTTCAAAATATGGCCATAACGGACATTTATCTCCAAAAGGATGACTTAGATCAACTAATACTTTTTTTCCCATAAAATAATCCTCCATTTCATTGAAATTCAATTTTCTAAACTAATACCACCAGATGAAATACTTAAAATCCTCTCAATAACAATCCTCAAAATATATTCAATAACTGCTGGATGGGTTGGAATTATACATCCACGGTTACTTTTTAACCAGTTTTTTCTTATTCTCCGCCACATAATGGAGCTGGGCTGAAATCTTCTCTGCGGTCGCCTTAAGTGGCCCTATAATCTCTGATCTGTTTGACCAAGTTATCCTTTGGGATGGGCCACAGACAGCTACTGCAGCAATAGGACGCCCTTCATGATTGAATATGGGTGCACCAAAAGATCTTGTCCCTTCATCTATCTCCTCATTATCAAAGGAAAACCCCTGATCCCTTATATCCTGAAGCTGGGTCTGAAGTGTCTTATTTTCAGTGATTGTATTGGGAGTAAAAGATACCATTCTGGTCTTCAGGAGACCTGCTTTAACATTTGGTGCAGAATAGGCCAGTATAGCCTTTGCACCAGCAGCCGCATGAATAGGAAGTCTGTCCCCTATATCTCCAGCCAGACGAACCAGCCTGGGGCCGTCTGCAATATATGCCATGACCGTGTTTCTACCGGATATAGTTTCAAGCACAACTGTCTCTTTCAGATTATCTCTAAGGCTGTCAAGAAAAGGGATTGCGATATTGACCATGTTAGTCTTTAAAGACTGGTTAACGGCTTTGGCCAAAGGGATAATAGAAGGACCAAGGATATATTTTCTGGTATGGCTGTCCTGCTGTAAAAAACCATGTCTTGCCAGGTTTAAAAGTATCCTGGAAACCGTGGCCTTATGGAACCCCAGCTTCCGGCTGATCTCAACCGTCCCCATCTCATGGTTATAAGGTGCAAATGAAGCAAGTATCTTCAAAGCCTTGTCTATAGAATTATTTCTCGCAACACCCTGTCTCACATTATGACCCCTTATATCGTATTATGATAATAGAAAATAAATAATACTATTTACTGAATTATGTCAACACCAAAAGAATTCCCTGAAATAACGGAAAAAATCCTTGATTCCATTCATTGACTCAGCTGAACATTATGATAAAAAAATTTACACGACCTACTGGAAAAAAGGCCCATGAAGAGGAGCCTTCTGCCTTCTTCACAGGCCTGTTGTTATTACCTGAATCTATAATCTGAATTTAAGCTGGAAGTGGAAAGATCATTTCAGCTGTCTTTTTTATATAAGAATGGTCTTCATTGTAAATAATCTCCAAATCCCAGGGCCATTTCTTTCCCTTAACCCATTGACCTCCCACAAGAGGGGTCTCTGAATAGTTCTCACTGTTATATTTAATTTGGCCAACAAGAGTGTCCATATCGGTTGCCGCAATAGCCTGCCGAATCTTCTCCTTATCAATACTCTGAGCCCGTTTAAGTGCATCAAAGGCTATCTCGAAGGCGGCATACTTGAACCCTATGGGCTGAGTCCACTGCTTACCTGTCTCTGCTGTCCAGGCGCTGCAGAACTCACTTGAAGACTCACCTGTTAGTGAAGATTTAAAAGGATGGTTCGGGCTCCACCATATCTCGGTTGTCAACCCTTGGGCAAGATCACCTCCAATTGCTTCAACATCTGTGGGAAAAAGGCATGCCTTTGCAATAGTTGCCATCTTTGGAATATACCCCTGCTGATGGCACTGTCTCCAAAGAGTGGCCCAGTCAGGAGGTATTAGACAGCCGGTAATGATATCCACCTTCTCTTTTTTAAAAAGAGTGATAAAACTGGAAAAATCCTTGTTCATATAAGGGAATCTGCCAGGATCAACGACCCTGTATCCCAGCTTGGGGAGTTTTTCTTTCAGAACCGTCGCCCATGCCACTCCGTCAGGATCATTAGGCCAGAACCCTCCAACTACCTTGCTGGTCTGTCCTGCGAATTTATTCCACATGCTGGCAAACAGATTGGCAGCACTCCCCACCTTCCAGAATGCGTGAAAAGACCACTTGTAAGGCCCTCCTTCCAGCCAAGGCTCTACCGGTGAATCCAGGGATATACACGGCACCTGATATCTCTCACACATGGCGTCAACCGGATTGACGGTATCAGGTGTATGCAGGGCTACCATCAGATCAACCTTGTCATTCAGTATCAGTTTGGCTGCCAGATCAGCGGCTTTTGAGGAATCACTCTCTGTATCAACCATCCTAAGCCTTATAGGAAGCTTTTTCCCATACTCCCGAATATAGATCCCGCCTTCCTTATTAATAGCCTCAATAGCCCTTTCATCCGCCCATGGTGATGCTTCACCAAAGCCGGACAGGGGACCTGTTGACGGATTGGGATGACCAATAAGGATAAATTCCTTTTTTGGAGAACATCCGATTCCACCGAGTAACGGGGCTGCAGCAGCTGCCCCCAAAACAGCAGTTACCGTACTGGTCTTTTTTATAAACTCCCTTCTTGTAATCTCCTTGTTATTTGCTTTCATCCTTTCCCCCTTTCATTCAAGACTATTCCATTCTGAAAAGCTTCAATATTTCCCCAGGTCTTAAAAAATCATTTTCCAGTTTATTATCTAAAACAATTGTTGTCAACAACATATCCTACAATTTTATCTTTAATTATCAGTTAGTTGCATATTGGAAGGCAAATCAGCAGGGCAGATAAAACCAGAGGAAATTCATAATAGCAGAGTGTGGTATATTTATCTCTCAATATTAGCAAATAGATGCAGGCCCAGAAATAAAAAAATCAGATTTGCTGCCCACGCGGCAATCAAAGGTGGCAGGGCGCCTGAAGCACCAAGGGATTTAGAAAAGCTCATTGTCATGATATAAAGAAAGCAGAGGCCTATCCCGGTTGTAATAGCAAGAGGCAAACCCCTACGTTGAAATCTGAAGGCCAAAGGAATACCAATAATAGCTAGAATAAAACTGATAAGGGGAAAGGCCCGTTTGGCATTTAAATCAACAATATATTGTGTGTTATCATAACCCTCCTGCCGGACCTCTTCTGCGAACCTTTTTAACTCATGATAACTCATATCATCAGGGCTTCTGGCTACTTTCACAAAGGTCTCAGGAGTCTCCGGGATATCCAGGTACAGCTCATCAAATTTGGCGAGTTTGTAATCCCCATCACCATATATTTCCTGTATTATTCCCTCCTTTATCTTCCATACCCCGTTTTCCCATATTCCTATCTTTCCATCTATTCTCTTAGAAAGCTCAAACTCTTTACCAAAAAAATAGAATGTCGGTCTCAACATAATATTTTTCGATTTATCAAAGTGCTTAATCCAGTATATAGCATCCCCAGACCTGCACCAGATCTGATTACCGCCATAAAAACTGGAAAGCTCTTTCTTCCTGACTTCTCCTCTCCAAATCTTAGTACTTTTTGAATTAGCAACAGGCACTATGGACTCTGAAACCCAAAAGACAAAAAAACTGACAATCAGTGACATTATGACAACTGACAATAAAGGTCTGATAACGTTCATACCACATGCCTTCATGGCAACTATCTCATTGTTTTTTATCATAATGCAAAACAAAATAATGACAGATATCAGTGTGGCAACAGGCATCATCTGAACTATGACATACGGAATCTTATAGATAAAATAGGCGGCCGTCAAAACAAAGGGGACTTCAGATGACATAAAATCATCTATCTTTTGAACAAAGTCTCCTATAAGAAATACTGTGGTAAAAATAATCAGACAGATAGAAAGGAGTTTAAAAAATTCAAAAGAAAAATATCGGAAAAAAACTTTCATATTTTTACATAGATACCCCCGGGTAAACCCGGGGTCCTTAAAACCGTTACAGCTTCAAATGAAGCTGACCTGAATCCTGGCGGCCCTGATACTCAACATATCGCCTGATCGTTTCTTCATC
>JAFDJA010000208.1 GCA_019307745.1 Deltaproteobacteria bacterium
TTGGCCTCATGGCTGTTAGAGATATTCTGAAGCCGGAAGAGATAGAATCCATTATCCAAAGGGCTCAGGAGCATGGTGGGCTTATATCTCATAAATCAGATGCGAATGGCATTGACGTACCATATGAAATCAACATAACCTGGTTTAGCGCACTCAATAAGGAGGAAAGTAATGAGGATATTGCGTTTCAGGTCAAACGATTTGTGGCATCAAGATCAATAGCCCTTGTTCTCCAAGGGGTCCCGGGGGTATATCTACATAGCCTCCTGGGGACCAGAAATGATGTGGAATCTGTCCTTGTAAGCAGGTCAAAGCGTGATATTAACCGTACAGAAATTCATGTAAATGCCATAACAGATGCGTTACAAGATTCTCTATCCAAGATATCACGTATCAGCAGGGAGCTTGGCCGTCTTCTGGTGCTCCGTACAAGGAGAGGAGCCTTTCATCCAAACTCCGACCAGAAAATTCTCATGGCGTCTCCTGACATATTTATAGTGGTACGCAAGAAATCTGAAAAAGAGTTGGTAATAGCCATGACAAATGTGACAGATAGAACCTCCTTAATAGAAATCTCACTCCTGGATATTGGCACCAGTATAACCCACTGGTTTGATATTGTAAGTAAGGTTGAGTGGATGGCAGATAAAGGGGTATTATATCTGACCCTTCAGCCCTATGATATTGTCTGGCTGGAGCCGGTCAGAGAAGGGGAAAAAGCTTAAACCATTGCCTTAAAAAATGCAGTTATACCCTCTTTTTGACTGCCCATATACTCCTTCAGATCCAACAAATCCTGTTCTCCAATACCCAGGACATCCAGATCACATTCCAGGATCTTACGCACTATAACCGGCCCTTCCATGTCCAGACCGATCTCATGGGATATTACATCAGCAACCCTCAGGATTGCCACATCACGACTATCTGCTCCATCGGGCAGCACAGCCTGATGATGAACTGCTATGGGAGAGCTTATGGCCTCAGGAAACTTCCATCTGATAAGGAGCATTGCCCCAATCTCACCATGATCCAGACCGATCGCCCTTTGTTCTGCTATATGGAGTTCCCTGTATTTCAGATTAAGGGACTCATCAAGGACTTTTTTAAATAGTTCAGGAAAAAATTGGTCAAGAACAATGATGCCTATATCATGGAGAAGTCCGAGCATGAAAAGGTGGTCCAGATCAACGCCTTTCATATGCCTTTCGCCTATTTCTTTGATAGTAGCAGCCACAGCCACACTATGCAACCACAGGTCCTTCTGTGAAAAACCAGAGCTCTTTTTGCCAGGAGGAAGATTTCGAAGTACACCTATTGACAGAGCCAGGGACTTTACCATGTTTAATCCGAGCAGTGCCACTGCCCTGTTAAGGTCAGAAATCTCCTGGGAAAAACCGTAATACGCAGAATTGGCAACTTTCATAACCTTGGCTGCCAGGGCAGGATCATGTGAAATAAGATCTGTTATATCAGCTGCATTAGTTCTTTTATCCTCCACCAGATTCAGAAGCCTTGGTACAACAGATGGTAAGGTGGGAAGTTCATCTATCTTTGAATATATCTTTATCCTGAAGTCGTTATTTTCCATAAGGGCTTATCCACCTGAAAAGTTTTGAAGTTCAGAGTCATAATCAGATTCGAGTTAATAAGTTCCCAACAGGCTCATAGATATCAGCAGTAATACAAATAATCAAACTCCAGTCATTATTTCAGTCATTATTTAATTATTTCTACCTTTATAGAATTAGATGTAGTGCCGGTAAAAAATTTTCCACTGCCGCGCGCAATTACCACCATATCACCCTCCTCCAACTCACATGCCTTTCTTGCCTTGTTGACCACGTATTGCTCAAAATTGGCAATATCTTCATTATACTCATCCAGATAGAACGGACTCACTCCCCAGTACAGACACATCCTTCTTACAACTCCCAGGGAATTGGATATACCCAGTATTGATGTGAGCGGTCTGAACCGGGCCATTGTCAGGCACGAGCTACCTGATTCAGTGACAGAAAAAATTCTCTTTGCCCCTATCTTTTCGGCAATCAGGGATGCCCCGATCATAATGGAGTCTTCCAATCTGCCCAGATCCATATCCTTAATGGACATCCTTGATTTGGGTGTTTTTTCCGCCTCCTGGATTATCTGCCCCATCATCCTGACCGTTTCCACAGGGTATCTTCCAGAGGCAGTTTCACCGCTCAGCATTACCGCGTCAGTCCCGTCCCAGATCGCATTTGCGATATCGGAGGCCTCGGCCCTTGTAGGCACAGGATTAGTTATCATTGATTCCATCATCTGAGTTGCGGTAATCACAGGAACCCCTTTTTTATTGCATAGGGAGATAATCTTTTTCTGCTCTGCAGGCACCAGATGGTTTCCCAGTTCTACTCCCAGATCCCCTCTTGCAATCATGATCATATCGCTGACATCAATGATCTCCTCGATCCTTTCGATTGCTTCAATGTTTTCAATTTTCCCCACAACAGGGATATCCCTGCTCTGGTCCTTTACAATATCCTTTAAATGAATGACATCTTCTTTTTTTCTCACAAAAGAGAGGGCGAAATAATCAATGCCGTTTTTCAGGCCGAACTTGATGTCCTCCAGGTCTTTTTCTGTGATGCTAGGGGCTGAAACACTGGAATCAGGCAGGTTTATGCCCTTATTTGAGTTTAGAACACCTCCAGCCTTGATCCTTATCTCCAGCAGGTCCTGTTCCTTTCCATTGACCTCTGCGATAATCAGCCCATCATCAAACAATATCCTCGCACCTGTGTCACAGTCATTAACAAGACCTTCATATATTGTCGGGATAAATCTGTTTTCATATTCAGGGTATTCCAATTTTATCTGCGCGGGACCGATTGCCCATATTTCATCTTCATTAAGCACAAGGGGACAGGGCAGAGTATCAACCCTGATCCTGGGTCCCTGGAGGTCAAGGAGGATTGCAACCTCAAGCCCTACCTGCTCTGATGCCTTGCGGATATCAGATATAAGCTGGCCATGCCCCTTCTGTGTGCCATGGCTCATATTAAGCCGGGCAACACTCATCCCTGTTTTGATTAACCGGGATATCACCTCCACACTGGATGAAGAGGGTCCTAAAGTGGCTATAACCTTTGCACTTCTATGCAGGTTTGCTCTCTTCATCATATTGCTCCTCCCTGGAATCTAAAGTTTGCAAACTGATCTTTTTTCAGGAGTATAACACAGGAATAAACAGGGAATCTATTTCTAATATAAACCATAGTGAAAAAACTATGGCAGAGCAGACAGTATCTGTCAATTATAGTGAGAAGGGATACGAAAGATCAGACAACAATCCAATGATCTTCATTTATCTAATTTCTGCTTTTTGATTTTTTTTATAGATATAGAAATTACAAGAACATCCCCATTGTTCCTAATATCCCAACCTACTTGGCTGAAATGACAAAGGAGAGGCTTAAAAAACTTTCCCAAAGATTGAATGAGCAAGTTTTAGAATGGAAACATGTGGGACCTGGTTCAGGATTAATAAAACAAGTCATGCCCGCCGCGGGTGACGGTTGACATGACTTATTGCTCACTGAATATCTAATTATTTCTATGCACTATTTTGTTTTGCAGTGCACAGCCTGTTAAATGGCGGTTGGAGCTAAATCAACAGCCCATGCTTTACAAGATTGTCAATAGATACCGTTGTCATCTTCGCCTCTTCCACCGCCACCGCCATCGCCTCTTCCACCGCAATCTTCGCCTCTGTCACCTCTATCGCCTCTGTCTCCTTTTTGCCTTTTTCCAGAGCCACTGCGGTCGCCTCTGCCCTTCCTTTCATTTGAACCCTTCTGTTTATTGGTAAGAGGCTTCGCCGTTATTTCAACTAGTATTTCATAGTCAGGGATATCTTCCTTTGAGGTCGATACCGGAGGCATAAGCATAACGTCTTCTCCCGGTTTAAGGCCGTTTAGGACATGGACCATCATGTTGTTATCAAGTCCCAGTTCCAAATTGCGCGGTTCATAATCCTTACCGTGTGCAACATAGGCTGTTGGTGCCCCCTCAACGTAGGAGATG
>JAFDJA010000209.1 GCA_019307745.1 Deltaproteobacteria bacterium
TCTTTAATCTCTCTATAAGTAAGCCCACTTAAATCTTTCATGCGCACTAACAATTCTCCCCTGGCACGCTTCTCTTTCAATGAATGGCAGCTCATCCGATCAATATCAAGCCCAAATTTTTTTTCAAACTCCTGAATAACCTTTTCAACCGTATCAAACCACCCATCATCCATGCGTCCCATTTTAGTCGGATTGGGCACTTTTCTTCTATCAAATTTAAGAATGGATTTTTTTATAAATGCTTCAGTTCCCAGAATATATCCACAACGGCTTGTTTTTATTGGCAGATCCTCCTCAATATTATCATCCAAACCAGAAATAAAAACTTTTTTATTGCCAATGAATTCCATAACAAAATCTTTGTCGATAATCGGTTCCTTGACTGATTTTTCCATTTCTATCAAGCTGGTCCATGGATAATCCTTTACCAATTTGACTATCTTTGCCCTTAGAGGATTTTGCAGAACATAACGAATGGCGGTTAATAAATATTCATCTTCCTGAACCAATGTTGATTTGAAACGACCCTGAAATATATATCCTGTCCCACCTTTGGATTTCCTGTAAAATGAACCGTATTGTCCGTTTAAATCCTTCTGGAAGGAAGACATCTTGCCATTATTGTTTTGTAGGACGAGGTGATAGTGATTGTTCATGACACAATAGGCGAAAATTTTCAGTCGATGTTTTTGTGTGTTTTTATATAATAACTTGATGAATTTGGTTTTCAATTTATCTGAATGATAATTTATTATAACATAACAAAGTAACAAAGTAAGGCACCGTCCCCATTCTCTACTTTGACAGCCACGCTTCCACTGGGCCTTATTATATATCCAATTAATCTTTAATAATTCAGGACAGATCGTCTTGTCTCATAAGATAAGGCAAGGGAGATTCAAACATTTTTTAAAAGATAGTATAGGAAATAAAACTTATTTCCGACGAGTCAGTCTCTGCTTAGTAGAAGCAATACTCAGAAAATCAAAATCTTCATCAATAAAATATTTAAGATCAAAATCTTCATGGGTGACCACAAGGAGAACGACCTGATTCTTTGCAAGGTATTCTGATATGGTTTTCATGACAAGTGTGCGGGTTTCAAAGTCGATATGGGCGAAGGGTTCATCCAGCAAAAGGACTTTTGGTTTTGAGATAAGAGAGCGAAGAATATCCATTCGCTTCATTTCACCTGAGCTTAAATTTCTTGGTATTTTTTCCAAAAGTTCAAAAGGAAGACGAAGCTTATCCATGTAAGTTTTAAGTAAAGTATTATCATCTTTGGCCCCAAAGCCCTGTTGGGGAAAAATCTGAGAGAATGAATCCCTGATTGAAAGATCCGGGAAAAAAGCAAAACGGGAATCCTGCTGTACAACGCTCATTTTTTTTCGGAAAGGTTTAAATGCGACAGGGTCATTTCCGTTTTCCTTTGGTTTCAGTTCCACAAGATTCAGTTTGTCCAGACCTATATTTCCGGTGGTCCCGTCTATAAGACGAAGAATAGATCGGATCATGCTTGTTTTGCCACAACCACTTGGGCCTGAGATTCCATATATTATTGACTTAGAAAATTTCATACTCAGGTTTCTGAATGCATAAAAGTCATGTTCACCAAATAACCCCCTGATCATGTAATGTTGTGATACTTTTTGAAGCTCCAGTCCCGGGCCTGTGATTTCTTTCGGCTTTGGTTTTTCATACCCGGAGCTTTCGGGAAGGGCATCTAGGTGTTTTAATTGACCATCTTCAAGTGCTATGATTGTATCCATGGAAAGCGCTCTGACAAAGTCAATATCATGGCTTGCCATCAGAATGGTTTTGTCCTTTTGGGTGAGTACCTCTTCATTGAGAAATTGGATAAACCGTTGACGAAGGTTGCGATCCAGATTAACGGTTGGTTCGTCTAGATAAAGCAGACTTCCCTGTCTTGAGAGGAGAATCATCAGTGTTATTCGCTGGAGTTCGCCTCCGCTAACTTCGTCAGGGTAGAACTTGGCAAATTTTTTAAAGTCTATTTTAAAGTACTCATTTAGTCTTCGTTCAATGAGATCACGGGAATCCGGTGCAAGAAGCTTCAGGTTCTGATCAATGGAAAGGGATGGATTCATGGCCTGGGCACTTTCTGCAGGAACAAACACAATTCCTTTTTGCCTGATTTGATTCCAGGTTTTATAGTTGGTTTTGACGCCATCCTGGTAGGCATCAAATCCATTCAGTTTCATTGAACCAGTCAGTTTAAACGGATAGGCAGGCAGCAATCCTGCCAATGCACTGAGAAGAACTGACTTGCCTGTACCGGTCATACCTGTTATCGCGGTTGAGGTTCCAGGCTCAGGTATAAAGGAGTCAATATTGAATAGCGTTCTGTCAAAAAGGGTTACAGAAAAGTTATCAAGTATCAGCGGATTTGATTTCATATGTCATTCTCCTTATTGTTTGTAAGGATAAGAAGAAATGCAATACTTATCATGACAAGAGGCAGAACCGGAAGCCAAAAAAGAAGAGGAGATCCTCCCTGGAAAAGGGCATCACGGTTTGCAGCAATTAAGGCGCCTGGACTTGCATGTGCCGGTGTCCCATAACTGCCGAAACCCAGCTGGATGATAAAACCGAATGAACAATCCAGAACAAGTATTTTCAGGAGAATCCCTGCAGCTATCCGTTTAAAAGCATGGCGCATGACATCTGTTCCCATGAGTACGGCAAGTATTTTTCTTCGCCTGAACCCATATGACCGGAAAGAAAGGCTGTATTTCTGGTAATATAATTCACCCAGTGGAAGGGTGATTCCCCGTATTGATTCCGGCAGGATTGTCAGGGTTGCAGCAAAAACGAAGATCATGAGAGAAACAGCAGAAGAAGAAGCCTCAGAGTGACTGGCAAGATAACCTGCTACCGGTGCATAACTAAAAAGGACGATCAATATGGCCGGAACTGATTCTATTGCCTCAAGAACCGCTGCTATAATTTTACCGATGGTCGACCACAATATGCTGATATATCCAAGGGTTAGGGTAATTAATGACGCAAACAACAGTGTGGCCAAAAGGGTAATGGAAAGCTGTTGGAATGAAAGAACCAGGGACGAACGATAGGCAGGGGTAAGATCTTTGAGAATACCATCTAAGATTGAGGGCACCCAGGCAGCAAGAAATGGTGATACCAGGAGAAATATGCAGAAATTCTTCAGATAATTAAATGGCTTTTTCATATAACCTCGGATACAAAAAGAATAAGACCGTCTTGACTGCAAACGTGACAATCGCGTTTACGCAGAGCAGTATAAACACACTGGCAATGAGAAGATCCGTGTTTCGAGTAAGAAGAGCATCCAAAAGGGTACTTCCAAGGCCTGGAAAAGAAAAAATGATTTCAGCAATGGTGACCCCTCCGATAATCGCGGGAACCTTTCCGGCAAGATAAGGTATAAATCTGGGAAAACTTGACGAGAGCAGATATCCTGATAATGTGCCCGGAAGGGGAAACAGCCTGCCCAGCGGAAGTCCCAATGTGCTGAATACCATGGTGTGGGTGGTACCCATCTGGCGCTGCATATCTGTCAATAAAAATCTGGAAGCGTCCCACCCAAGTCCTCCAAGGGTGATGGTAATGAAGGCAATCAGCAAAAACGGAGCATTATTCCCATAACTTTCACCAAATACCCAGAAACCAACAAATAAGGGAATCGCTGCCAGCAAAATTGAAATATATTTCCCGAATATTAGAAATTTTGGTAAAATTTTGTTCCCATGTTTTTTCTCAAGATACTCAGTTGTTGTTGAGATCGCAGCACATGACAAGGCGATGAGTACAAGAATAACCAGTGAGATAATGGCAAGGGGCAGTGTAATTCCTGCTCCAGACATGATGATGGCAGATGCACTGTATCCGGGATTTGCCATTGAAAAATCAGTGGAACCGGTTAAAAGCAGAAAAAATGAATAACACGCTTCTGCATATTTTTCAAAGGGTACACCAATGGAGAGAAAATACAAGGATACAAGCCCCATTGTTCCTATAATGGCGAACAAAATACCTCGCAAGAGGAATTCATAGACAAAAAATCGAAACAATCTCAAGTTATAAACCTGACAATGACCAGTTTTCAGCTGAAAGAAAGGGATTATCTGAAGCAATGACAATGTTTTTTATATTACGGGAATATACATCCTTTTCAAGAGTAAACAGATATACTGCAGGAGCATTGGATAAAATCCGATCATGAATTTGCCGGGTTATTTGTGTCCAATCATGCATGATAACGGTTTTGTCCCAGGTATCAAACAACTCGTCCAGTTCGTGGTCCCGTATACCGAAAATGTTATACACGCCGTCTGAACGATACCATTTGTCTAAATCTGAATACAGATTATCAAAACCGTCACAATAAAGAAGTGCAAGCTCATAGTTTTTCTCGACAAAGACAAGACGCTTGAACACTTGGTCTCCTGTTCTTTTGGCTGTAACGGTTAATCCAATTTTAGCAAATTGTCTGACCAGACCCTCAGATAGCTGTTTGCCGAATTCACCCAATGAATCGGGATATAAAAGGATAACAGTCTTTTCATTTATCCCTCCGGACACA
>JAFDJA010000210.1 GCA_019307745.1 Deltaproteobacteria bacterium
AGGAGACTGTCAGGAAGGTATCCTCTCCGGACATATCGAAAGGTAAATAGAACGGATGCAGAACAAAAGGCGAATACGGCATTATCCACGTATTCAGCTGTGATCTGGATGTATATCACCGGGGCAAAACATATCAAGGCAGGTGCAAAGCTGGCCTCTTTCCGGGTCAATCCCAATTCCCTGGCGATAGCATAGCAGGAAATCCCGCCCAGCAGAGTTATGGGAAAATTCATGGTATTCACAAGCAAGTCATTATTAAAAGGAAGGATAAGCCAGGAGGCGAATATCTCTCCATTAATGGGAAAGTGCGCAGCATTTATTATTTGATCCGGAGCCTTGAAGAGCAGGAGGAATCCCTTTTTCACCCACAAAGCTGCGAAGGTGAGATGGTAAGTCAGGCAGTCCCATGCAAGAGGGGGCATCAGAAGAGCACGGGTGAAAGATAGCAAAACAACAAACCCACAGATAACTAAAAGAGCAGCCCATCTGGAAGCCAGTCCATCCCTAATCCACAACCTTATCGGTTCTACATCAGCCTGAAGGTTCCTATGCCTACCCCATAAAAGGTGAGAGATCAAGGCAAGGAGAAGACAGGTGATGGTAACCCAGGTTTTTGAAATGGCGTGGAATGGCGATAAGGCCTGAAAGATCAAGATTATGAAAGAGTAATATAATAAACCAAAGGCTACTAGTCTGACTGAAGTAGGGGTATTGGAGAGGAATCTTCTGACTAAAAGGTGAGAAGTATAGAGTAAGGAGAAGTTGGCTACCAAGAAGACAATGCAACCAAATAAAATATTAGATAACATTAATTCCTCAATTTCACTAAAAACGTCTCGGATATTGCTCAAGTCACAGGCATAGCAGGTTCAGCCATTATATATAAAACGGCTAAATTTACCTAGTTAAATAACTTGGATACTATAGTTAATAATCGTTAGACAATCTTTTATCTAACATGGTGAAAACATAAAATGTTCAAAACGTCATTTTTTTCTAAATCGTATTTTTTGAATTTAGTGTTTCGAATTTCTAGTTTTTTTTACCCCGTGAAATTTCTATCAAGCCTCTAACATCCAGTATTCAAAATTTTGTGGGCCTTAAGAGCGATAAGTTCATGGTGAAATAATCTCAAAGATCCACGGGCCACCGTTTTCCCCGTTCTGCGAAAAATAATCCTAAAGTGAGGGCTATTCTTGAACTCATCAGGATTCAGGTATTTCCACAGGCCCCTTTTCCGGGCGGTTCTGGTTCCGATAAAAACGTGAGAGATACCCTGCTCGAGGAGGTGCTTTACCAGTTATAAAAGCAAGGAATAATGTGATAAGCAATAGTGTTTTGTTCATGAACCTGCTATCCTCCCATGCAAACAAGATTACTCAATAACCTCACTGGAGGAAAATCTCCTTTGCAATCATATAGATCTGTTTAACTTCATCCGGGTGTGTTTATTTTGAATCTTGAATTATTCTAGAAACACGGAGAGCTTTTGTTGGGTTCTAACTACAATATCTTGTGGGTGCGGCACATTAAGGTTATTATCTCACCGGAACACAGCGATCCAGCCACTTGCGAACTATGGGAACACGCACAATAGACACACCTTTTATGAACTCTCGAGACGGCAGTCCCCGGAAGTAAGAAGTGAGCACAATTGACTCATGCCCTTTCTTGACGAATTCGCAAGCAAGAAAAGTGGAAGCATTCCCCCCCCTTCCCGAAGGGGGGATTCATAGTTTATGATCAATCGCCACATCTACTCACCCCGGGTGAGCGGCCGATGCTTGCCAGCGGGTCAACAGCCACTTATTCCATAAAAAAGTCCGGTTGTCTTCCTTCCCCTTCAGATGTCTATCTAACTTCCTGGCGACAAACTGTCTATCCATACTATCCAAAGGGTCACTGTCATCCTTGACAATCTTTTTCTCAAAAAACCATTTGCTTATCGGGATGCCAAAGCCTTTCTTTGGCCTGTGCAGGATCTCCAGCGGCAAGACCGGCATCAGAGCACGCTTCAAGATGTATTTTGTTTCTCCGTTCCTGAATTTATAGCAAATGGGTATCTTCCTAATAAAATTGACTAAGTCGATGTCGAGATATGGGCTGCGCACCTCAAGAGAGTTCATCATGCTGGCACGATCCATCTTGACCAATATGTCATCCTGCAAGTACAACTTGGTGTAGAACTGCAGCGTGCGATCCAGGAGATTGTCCTGAGTACATGATTCCCAGGCACAAATAGCCTCCTCATATATCTCTTCCAAATCGACGGAAGCCCCGAACAGCCTTGCAATATCGTCAGGACTAAGACACCCGAGCCACACAGGGTTCCAAAGTTTTCTCGGAAAACTCAACCCCAGAAGAGTCCGTTTTATCTTGAAATCCAAACTCATGTTTTTGTATGAAGTCGGCAGCCATGAAGCGAGGAGGCGTATTCCCATATGGACCGGTCGAGGAACCAGTCTCTTGTACAGATTTGCAAGTCTCAGAGCACGAAACGGATCATAGCCGGCGAAAAGTTCATCTGCGCCGTCCCCGCTCAGCGCCACTGTTACCTCTTTTCTCGCCTCTCTGCACAACAGATAGGAGGGCAACAATGAATTGTCACCCATCGGTTCGTCCAGCTTCGCCATAATCTCCGGCAGCAAAGACGTGGATTGTTCAAGGGATAGAATGCTGAGATGATGCCGGGAGCCAAGAATGTTGGCAACTTCGTTCGAATAGCCTGATTCATCAAAAGACTCTTCCTCAAATCCTATGGAAAAAGTCCTGACACTCTTTCCCGGCAACGCCGATATCGCCAGAGAAATGACGGAAGAAGAATCAATGCCTCCGCTCAAGAATACTCCCAGCGGTACATCAGACATCAAGCGCCGCTCTACCGCTTTGAAAAGAAGATGGCGAAGCTCATCAGCCCATTGGGATTCAGGATCCTTCGGAATCTGCTCAAAAGGCTCGAGAACAAAATCCCAATACTTTTGCACAGTGTATTCTAGAGTGTCCATTTCAATAACCAGGTTGTGACCCGCCGGAAGCTTATAAACCCTTTCATATATGGAATTGGGAGCCGGAATATACGCATATGCGAAGTACTTTTGCAAGCTGAGGGTACTAATCGAAGAATCAATGTGTGTGTGCCTTGTCAGGGATTTCAACTCTGATGCAAAAGCGAAGGTTCCGTTATGACACGCATAGAAAAGGGGCTTCTGTCCGAAGCGATCCCGGCTCACAAAGATCTCACCTTTCCGACAATCACATATAGCGAAGGCCCACATGCCGTTCAGTCTCTCAGGTAAACTCGGTCCCCATTCTCTGTAGCCATACAGCAACACTTCCGTGTCCGAATGGTCCGTCAGGAACTCGTGGCCCTTTTTGATCAGTTCGTCCCGGAGTTCCAGGTGATTGTATATCTCACCATTGAAAACAACCCCGAGATTGCCATCAGGAGTCCACATCGGCTGTGAGCCACCTTCGATATCAATGATGGAAAGGCGCCTGTGCCCCAAATAGACACCTCTGCTTTCATCGC
This sequence comes from Deltaproteobacteria bacterium, assembly GCA_019307745.1. Lineage (GTDB taxonomy): Bacteria > Desulfobacterota > DSM-4660 > Desulfatiglandales > HGW-15 > JAFDJA01. The sequence continues at coordinate 3,530 of JAFDJA010000210.1, forward strand.
TCCAGAAGCCTTCCGCATCCGGGCCACGGTGAACCATCACCTCAGCCATACGCTTGAGATCAGCCATGGTGCCTTGACCCACAAATCCACAAATCCCGCACATCAGATACTTCCTCCGCGTGATAGCCTGACGAGAAACAGGTAGTCCTCTATAGCCAGACTATTTTTCGTCCAGGTTACGGCGCTCGTCTACCAGATAGACCGATCTGTCCTCAGACTCGTAGTAGATACGAACAATGATTTCCGCCAGCAATCCCATTAATATGCATATGCCGCCGGTTATCAGAGTCATGACCACCAGGAGCAGCAGAGGAGTCTCGATAAAAGACTTCCCTCCCCAGAACTTGTAGTAAATCGCCATACAGCCGGCCACAACGGACACGGCAAAATTCAGTAGTCCAAAAAGACCAAAGACATACATGGGTTTCTGTGCATATTTAGCACGGAATTTTAGCAGGATCAAGTCCAACACCATCTTTAT
>JAFDJA010000102.1 GCA_019307745.1 Deltaproteobacteria bacterium
TTTACTGTGATAACCGTTGTCAAACAGCAGCACGTTTCCATGTCCGGGAAGACCGGGATCTATCATCTGCACGTCATGCTGATGCCCCAGGATATCCTCTCCCCACTGCCAGACGATCTCTCCACTCTTTTTATCTATGAGTATGGCTTCGTTGTGATGTCGGTTACTTGCGACGATCTTATCTTCGTACCCGGGATTCGTGCAGTAATGGATAGCGTTAAAGTGGGTCCAGTCACCATAATAGATCGCAGCCTTTTTGCCGCTATACGAGGTGCTATAGCCGCAGGCCTTGGAAACATCGAGATGGTCATGTGCGAACCAGTCCCACACTATCTCACCTTCAGGATTGATTTCCGTGATGCGGTCCCCGTAAATGGGACGCACCATTTTTATCTCTTTCTCCCCTTCAATACCAGGGCCGTGAAACTTGGTCGGAATTTTATCTTTGGGCACATCAATTCGACCCAGGATAAGATAATTGCCATTGGCCAGCTTCTGCCAGTCATGGTGGGGCTTAAGTGCTTTTGCATTATATTCCCAGACAACATTGTTGTCCCAATCGCGCTCCTGAACCTTCAGCCCATGGTTAACCAGCACATGTCCTAATTCCCCGTTTGCCAACTCCGGCGGTAGCATCTCCTGCCCGCTGCCGTCCCACATGCGTACCAGATTACCATTAATATCAACAAGCACTGTCTTCTTTATGGCGCTTGCCCTGAAGATCACATACCCATCAAAGGTCTTTGTCTTGTTCCACAAAACCAGCCCTTTTTGAGTATTGCTTGTCCAGGCAAGGACTAATGAGGGTATTACCAAAAAAAATATCATAACCACAATCAAACCTGTAATGCTGCATCGTTTTTTTATCATAGAACTTAATTCCCCTTTTAAAATTTTGACATTGAAATGCTGCGTATTTCGTAAAAATCCAATCATAAATCAGGGTTTAACCCTGATTTATATCTTGAAATCTTTGAAAATAGATCAGTTAGATCTTCTGATGGAGTTTCATAAAAAATAATCAACTAAAATACTAATACAGGACCGTTCCTAGTAGTTAGCATACTAACTCGATTGAGTATAAATTTTCTTGCCTTTAAAGACAATATTCAAAGGCTTAGTCACATCACTGAAACACTAAGTTGCAACTTAAGGTTCCACCCTGGTCATACCTGTGGTTATGTCTGCTTCACGATTGGAATTAGGTTCATCAACAGGAGTAAATGAAAGCTTAGTGGTCTTACCTTCCTTTTGCATCCTTACCTTATATGTACCCGTATCTGAGCCAGCTGTCTCTGTCATACCGTACACGTCCCCATCAAACCAAAACTTTCCAGTGTAGGCAACCCTTACATCACTTTTCAAATCCTCAATAGTAGTAGCCAGCCTCAGTGTGCCATCCGCGTTATATTGCATGTAGGCCTTTCCTCCCTGGAATTGGGACTCCCAGATCCCGACCAGATCATCAATCTTTTTTACGACCTTCCCTGCGGGTTGCGCGAAAACACTTGCTGTAAATATAAACGTTAAAATCGAAATAATTAGAATGCCTTTACTAAAAATCTCTTTTCTTTTCATATATCTCTCCTTTTTTGTAATAAAACAAGGTAATAGCCCTGCCCAATTTCCAATCATGGCATACCAGGCGGTTCGATGGACTTCATATTCACAGCCTGAAATCAGACCAGACTAAAGATTACGACTGTTAATCAAAAATATCAACCATGTTTTTATATCCCCCGATGAGGTACCGCCATTCTGTAAATTCTGATTCAATCAAATTGCTATCCTCGAAATTAATAATTGGATCGGCCCGCCACTAAGGGGAAGAATTATGAATCTACATTTGAATAATAAATCATGCAATCAAATATTTTCTCCCGCACCAAGGGAAATTACTTATACGTTGAAGATCAAAATCATGAATTCGGAAATGCCTTCCTAAATACGCTTGGGGGAATTTTGCGGCAAGACAAACAAGTTTGATTGCACCTGTCGCGGTAAGACTGGCTGCAATAGATCACCGGTGCAGGGCTAATGTATCAAGACATTACTCCTTCTAGTCCCTCCTCTCTAGCCAGGCACGCTCAAAATGTGTGTATGGTTTTCCGACCCACCATACAGCATCTTTCAATTCAGGCACATGAATGTTTATGGATGGATCAGTCCATAGAGGCACGATCATACAATCCTCGTATGCAATCCTTTCCGCCTCTTCCAGGAATTTCATCTGTTTTTCCAGATCTGGAGTTTTACTGGCCTCAAAAACTTTGTCATCAAACCCTTCAGATCTTTTTACTCCCACAAAATACATGGATTGTGAGGAAATCTCAGAAATAGCCTGGTTAAGCAGTGGAGCACCACCGCGGTTACGGCCATATCGTATATCATTGTTCGAAGCCGGGCTCCGGCTCATCTGGACATACGCATTGGCCTGTACAGTGTTTATTTCCAATTCTATTCCTACCGCGGCAAGGTTGGACTGGAGAGCTAGCAAATGGTCAGATTTAAAACTTGCAGAGAAAGTACACCTGATCTTAAGCCCCTTTGGGTAGCCTGCTTCAGCCATCAATTGTCTGGCCTTTTGAGGATCGTACTTGCGGGGACTGGTACCGGGATTGCCAACTTCATGGATACCCACCATAATCTCATAAGAAGGTTGAACAAAACCGAATCCCAGGCTCGCGCAGATCTCTTCCTTGTTAATTGCATATTCCAGGGCCTCCCGCATCCTCTTATCAGACCACACCGATGTTTTGTCAGTGCTGTTAAATTCAATCCCCATGCGCCCGCCGGCAACTGTCGCGAACTCGTAACCCTGTCCCACTAACTGGTTGGCGGTGATCGCATCCGCGTCGCGTATCCCTATAATCTCTCCCCTTTTTAAAGAAGCAATAGCAGTCATCGGATCAGCGATTGCAAAAACTTCAAACGCGTCAAGATAGGGCAGGCCTTTTTCCCAGTAATTATTATTCCTCTCGTATTTCACGTACTGGCTGCGTCTGTATTCCTTTATCTTGAAAGGACCGGTGCCGACCGGATTGGTGTTTGCCCAATCTTCACCGCCGTTCTTTTCATAGGCCGTTGGTGATATTATCCAGCACACAGGATTTCCAAAGTCATCCAGAACAACGGCATCCCAATCAGAAAGATTGAATCTGACAGTATAGTCATCAATAATTTCTATTGACTTCACTTTTTTCAAGAGAGACACGGCACTGACCATAACCTTTTCAAGGTTCCATTTGACAGCCTCGGCATTAAAATCCGTCCCATCGTGAAACTTGACCCCTTTCCTCAGGTGGAATGTGTAAGATGACTTATCAGGGGCAAGTTCCCAGCTTTCAGCCAGGCATGGGTCCCATCTGCCCAACTCCTCGGTGCTCAGCTGAACCAGACCCTGAAGACCTCCCCACCATGCGTAGTTTGAATCTGAATGGCGAATATTTAAAGGATATCCGAACTGGCCCGCACCGCGGTTGAAAGACAGAGTAAATTTGCCGCCGTATTTATCCTCAGCCAGAGTAATCTGGACCAAACAGCCTAAAGTCAATAAACCTGCCAACAAAATTATTAAAGCAGTTTGTAATTTTTTTTTCATCTCTGCCTCCCTCCCTGAAAATTGAAATAATCCTGCGTGAAATCTTTTGTTTTTCCTAAACCATAAATAAATCAAAATCTTGATTTAAAATTTAAGGCATAACGTTCTTATCAATTCTTATCTTTTTTCTTGCCTGCTCCGCCTGTCCTATGGAATCTATCTTGCAGTTATTCCATCAAGGCAGTGGATTGAAGATAAAACCTTGCGGAATTAGCCCCCTCAGGCCGTTTAACAAAGTGGTTAACTCTTAACTGGATAACCAACTGTCTGGGCGAAGAGCACTTGCTGCTCTGGACGCAGGTTCAACAATCCCGGCAGTCTCCGCTTATTACAATTGTGAAACCATGCAGCGAGACCTTGCGAGGCTGCGAACAGGTATACGTTCCCGGCAATGTGTCCAGTGGCGACGCCATAATACATCTTCTGTACCTCCGGGTCTCTCAAGCCAGGTTCCGGTTTCGGTGACTTGTCGTATTTAGCAATATCCACCACATAGATGAAATTCACAGGAGCGTTAGCCAGGGAATCCCTGCGACCGCCGCTGCCCCCAATGTTACGGCGATGATCACCGGGTGTCACGGGGAACAGACGGTGAGGGACTGCTTCGTAAAGATAGATGCCTTCGGATAGAACCACGTAAAGGTCGATTTCCTGTGAGTTGCTGGCTGAAGCGGCTGTCCTTCCCAACTGACCTCCAAATGGCCTTTCCTCACGGTTCACCCCCCATGCTGCCCAGATAAGATTAGACAGCACCTGTAAGGGGAATTTTTCCGCGCTGATATTGCGGTTGGTCCTTCTATCCCACAGGGCCGCCAAGACAGACTTTCCTCCGTCCTTCTGAGGTTTAGGCAACATAATCGGTTGTAGATCCTGGGTGGAACTAGACGCCCCCTTTACTATGCTGGGCATTGTGCCGGCCATCAGGATGAGAGTCTGCAAAGTCTTCAGGAATGTTCTACGATTCATCTAATCCTCCATTTCCCTTTTATGCTTAAAAGTCAAATCTTCGATTACGATATTAAGCCCTTGACTTTTGGTAATAGCCCATTAAAACTACGCAAAATATTTATCTTTGTTAACTCGCTGCATCAATTATGTTCTTAAGAGTTTAATCAAATTTCCTGTCTGGGTTGCACTTAGCATAACGCTTTTGACCGGCAGATAAAACCTAAAAATTTTTACTGCCACAGCGAGGACATTTCATAAGAGCTGATTTCACCTTGATATCAGCTGATTATCAATAAATCAGGTGCAATTCTGTTGGTCAATTATCTTAACAAAACAGATCAACATTTTGAAAAAATTCCGACTTTTCCTTTTTTCTGCTTACTCATATTAGAAATTATCCTGGCAGCCCTCCTAATAATGAGGAGGAGGGCTTTCATCCTTTTCATTTTCAGACTCCTTGCCCAACAATTGATTAAGCTGACCAACAACCATTTTACAGGTATCTTCCAGGGTGTCTATCTGTTTCTGCTGCTCACAGATCACGTCATTCAACTCCTTGATCAGATCTTCTTGAAATGTAATTTTTGTCTCTATGGCTATTAAACGTGTCTCATCCATAATATAATTTCTCCATACCCCTTCATACCTGAGTCAGTTTTTAGACAGCTTATTTCGCCTGATTTATGATTCTCCGGCATAAAATCCGAATATTGCCTTAAATTTTCTATTCAGCCTGAATTGCCAGTTTTTTCAAGAGGTCATCCCCATCAGGTCTTTGCGCAACAATCTCCTCTTTTGCCTTTTTTGACAACCTCTTAATACGATACTCTGCCTTAGAAGCGAGAACATGGCTCCCTACCCCGGCATAATAAACAAGCTCAAGAGGCCCTTTCGAGCGAAGATACTTTGCCGCCTTTTCCCCGGATTCTGCATGTTCCGCAAACCTGCGGAGCACATCGGTTGCAATCCCGGTGTATAAACAGCCGCATCTGGTCCTGATCAAATAGATATACCATCCACACATAAACACAATCCTGATGTCCTTAAAAAATCAATTCAAGACATGCTCTGCTGAGCTGAATCCGGTTCCCCGTTATTTGGTGGGTATAAAATCAGCCCTACTATAAACCAATCAATAAAAAGAGATACTATCAGCCCCTAATCACACTTTCAAGTGTATAGCATCCCTTTCATGAATAAATAAGATCACGCCTATGCCTCTGAGAGAGAATATTGGCCCAAGGATAGAAACACTTTACAAATCCGGAACAGCTGACTATCATAACATGGGTTATATTTTTCTCATATTGTCTATTAAAATCAAAATTAACTATAATATGCAAATCCTTCTCTTATAGGCATGGCACGCGTTATCAACTCCTGTCTTGAAGGACATAACCCGACTGTTGTTATCCCTTTGCTGTGCCTTGGGTCTGATGAGCTGAGGAGGGCTTGGATCATATTGCGTACAAAATCCAGGCATCTGATTTTCATGTCAAAAAAAACCGAGTCTCATGGGTCAGGGAGGTAATAAAATTCTCAATACTCCTCGGTAGAAGACTGAATTTTTGCTACTTATTTCTTAAAGTGTGAGTTTTAGCACGGCTTTTTTCTGAAAAACACTAATTGAAGAGAAAAAAATGGGTGAAAAAAAGAAAAACTGGACCTGGGATGAAGATGGTATGAAGGTGGTCCGCAGTGTTGCCCGGACAGGTCCTGGATGTCACGAAGGATGCGGAGTCCGACTATATGTAAAGGATGGGAAACTGGTAAAGGTCATGGGTGACCCAAATTCCCCGTTTAGCCAGGGCAGGTTATGTCCCAGGTGCCTGGCACTTCCCGAGGTGGTCTACCATCCGGATCGCCTGAAATACCCCTTAAAAAGGGTGGGGAAAAGGGGAGAGGACAAATGGGAAAGAATTACATGGAATGAAGCCCTCGATACCATAGCCGACAAGTTCAACCAATATAAGACCGAATTTGGCGCGGAATCGGTATTTTTCTGTCAGGGTACCGGCAGGGATATCAAACAATATATAACCAAGCTTGCCTATGCTTTTGGCAGCCCCAATGTGCTGGCCTTTGGCCCCTTGCACGGTCATGCCTGCCATGTGCCAAAGGCCATGACCATGCGTGCCACCACTGGAGGGTATGAAGTCGCGGATTGCTCCCAGTTCTTTCCTGATCGCTATGATAACCCCAACTGGGAGGTCCCCAAATGTATTGTTATTTGGGGGCATGAGCCCACAAATTCCAATTCAGACGGTTTTCTGGGTCACTGGATCATAGAGTGCATGAAACGAGGATCTGAACTCATTGTTATCGACCCCAGAAGAACCTGGCTTGCATCACGAGCCAAGGTGTGGCTCAAGATAAGGCCTGGGACAGATTCTGCCCTGGCCCTGGGCTTGCTGAATGTGATCATAAATGAGAAACTGTATGACGAAGCGTTTGTCAGGGACTGGACCCATGGGTTTGATGACCTTAAGGAACGTGTACAGGATTATCCCCCATCACGGGTAAGTGAGATTACCTGGATCCCGGGGGAGACCATCATAAAGGCCGCCAGGATTTATGCGGCAAGCAAACCCGCGTCTGTGCAATGGGGTGTCGCGGTTGATCAGACCAGAGAATGTATCCCGACCATCCACGCTATTATTGCCCTGCGCTCTATTACGGGCAACACGGATATACCCGGGGGCAATGTGGTGAGGAGCAAGCTGTTTGATGTGGGTAAAGGATTTGACAAGTATGTGGGAAAACTATCCGGGGAGGCGGAAGAAAGAAAGATTGGCGCAGGCATGTATCCCTTCTTTGATTATGGATACGCGGAACCCCCTGGTGCTGAGCTCACAGAACAGCTCCTGTCAGATAAACCTTATCCCCTGAAGGCCGCGTGGATACAGACTACTAACACCTTTGTCTGTGGAGCCGGCGATTCAAAAAGGGTATATGAGGGCTTTAAAAAACTTGATTTTGTTGTTGCGGTAGACTTGTTCATGACTCCCACTGCCATGGCATTTGCGGACATTGTGCTTCCCGCTGCGACATATCCGGAAAGAGATGGAATAGGTATCCCTGCCGGAGGTGCCAGCTTTATGGGAGCCACAAACAAGGCCATAGAACCTGTTGGAGAGTGCAAGTCCGATATGGAGATCAATCTTTTACTTGGTAAAAGAATCAGTCCGGAGGCCTGGCCCTGGGACAATGTCCAGGAGATGTACAGCAGTATGCTTGAACCGGCAGGTATGACATTTGAGGGTCTAAGGGAGAAAGGATATCTTTATGATGCCTTTGAATATCGAAAGTATGAGAAGGGATTGTTGAGGCGGGATAGAAAACCTGGGTTTAATACTCCCACTGGCAAGATTGAGCTATATTCCACTATACTGGAAAAATGTGGACTGGACCCCCTTCCATACCATGAAGAGCCGCCGGAAAGCCCCGTTAGTACTCCTGATATTGCGGAAAAGTACAACCTGGTAATGACCACTGGCGCAAAGACTCGGGCGTTTTTTCATTCCGAGCACAGACAGATACCTTCCCTGCGCAAGATGAATCCTGATCCATTGACCGAGATACATCCGGAAACGGCTGAAGGGTTGGGGATTGAGGATGGAGACTGGATCTACATCGAAAACAGCTATGGCAGATGCAGACAGAAGGCAAGGCTTTTTGATGGAATTTCCCCTGGTGTTGTGCACGCTCAGCATGGATGGTGGTTTCCTGAAAAACCAGGTCCGGAACCCAGCCTGTTCGGGGCATGGGAGTCAAATATTAATCTGTTGATTCCTGGCGGTTGGACCGGAAGGGCCGGTTTTGGTTACCCTTTCAAGGCGCAGATGTGCAGAGTTTATAAAGTGGAGGAAGACTAGATGGCCAAATACGGATTACTTATAGATTACGAATTTTGCGTGGGCTGCCACGTGTGTGAAATAGCATGCAAAAAAGAGCATAACAGGGGAGATGATGAGTACGGTATATGTGTAAGGGAGATTGAGCCTGAAAAATCAGGAGGCAAACAGTACTTTTACCCCGTGCCTACGGACAGGTGCAACCTGTGCGGCAAACGAACTGCCAGGGGGCAAGAGCCCGCCTGTGTGCATAACTGCTGGGCAAATGTGATGCGTTTTGGGAAAATAGAAGAACTCACCGAGCAGATGAAGAAAAAATCCAGGACTGTGCTCTGGGTGCCTCACTAAAAGTCCGTCCCTGATTGAGGATGCCGTGTTTACAACTCTGCTGAACACTTAAAGGAGAACCAGAATGAAGCTTTATGTGGGAAATCTTCCCTATGAAATGACCAATGCCCAGTTCATCGATCTGTTTACACCCTTTGGAACGGTTATCAGCGCAAAAATGATCATTGACCGGGACTCAGGGAAATCAAAAGGCTTCGGTTTTGTGGAGATGTCAAACAGGTCCGAAGGACACAAGGTAATGGAGGGGCTCAATGGTACAAGGATCAGCAATTTTATACTGGTTGTCAATGAGGCCATTCCCCGGAAAAAAAGAGGCGGCCGACGCATGTAAGGCATTTTTCCCCTTTACTATCTTTATTTGTGCAGATAATAGCGAGCCAGCCTGATCAATAGATTATCTGTTTTTTCAACTAGTTCAGTCCTCAGATACCCAGATCAAACCAAATATGCAATTCTATTTCCCTGATTGATAAAAATCAAAACAATAAAAAATAATATCTTATCCTGATCCCAAGTCGCATATAAACCCAGACCCGATATCCCCAAATGAAAAAATAGTAATAGAGAACAACCACAGTGAGGCTTTTATTGCTTTTTAGATGTCTTCCCAATGGTAACAAGAACTATGATAGGCCCACTATTCGGCAGTCTCACTCTGGGATCTCCCTGGTATGATTAGGATAATTGATTGTGTGTAACAGCACCTGGAATGGAGTTGACAGAATAGACATTGGTTACTGTTCATGAGACACAGCTGAAACAACCTTAGTATTGAAAGCCGGGGAATTAATAAGTTGAAATAAAATCATCCATATCTTAAGATCACTTATCATATTTTTTTCCATACTGACTTTTTCCATTAAATATTATTTTTTCAGAGGTTATATATTTTGAAAAGGTTTGCCTCCATATTAATCATTTTATTTTTACTGATTGCCGGAAACGCTTATCCCGAAGGCGAAATCAGTATTGAAAAATCGGTAGTACGAATCGTCAACAACTCACAACGCGGCATCTGGTATGCCCCATGGGATTCCTTTTCCGTCGAAAAATCAAGCGGTAGCGGTTTTGTTATTAATGGGAATTTGATAATGACCAATGCCCATGTGGTGAGCGATGCAAGGATGCTCATTATTTATCTTTATAATGACCCTACACCTTATGAAGCACGAGTCACAGCTATTGGACATGACTGTGATCTGGCCTTGATAGAGCCTGTAGATTCTCAGCTTCTTCAAGACATCCCGGTTGTTACATTTGATGAACTCCCGGATCTTAGATCTACCGTGGAGACCTATGGATATCCCGAAGGGGGAGAACGGATTTCTTCCACCAAGGGAGTAATATCCCGTATTGAAATGAGAAAATACGTTCACTCTGGAATAGATTACCACCTATCCATACAAACTGATGCCGCGATAAATCCAGGCAATAGTGGAGGTCCGGTTGTCCAGAATGGAAAGGTGGTTGGAGTAGCCTTTCAGGCAATATCATCTCTGAACAATGTGGGATACTTCATACCCACTGAAGTAATAGAACACTTTCTAACAGATGTTCAGGATAACACCTATGATGGGTATCCGGAGATTGGCGTACGAACCGTAAACATGGAAAATCCATCAATCAGGGAAAAATATGGGATGAATGAAGATGAGACAGGAATAATGGTTGAGACCATCTTTTCTGGCAGCAGTTCAGATGGCTATTTATACGAGGGAGATATAATATTGGCAGTTGAAGGCCAGACCGTGGCCAATGACGGAACCATTGTCCTGAATGGCATCAGGCTTGATTTCGAAGTGCTTTTAGATCGCAAACAGGCAGGGGAGCAAGCCTTTCTATCAATACTGCGCAATGGTGAAAATATTCAAATCAGTATCCCTTTATATAAGTATGAGACTATCCAAAGGACGGCCAATATATATGACAGGCTTCCCAGATATTACATATATGCGGGTCTTGTCTTTATACCTCTTAATAGAGAAAGCCTTAAAACTTACGGCAAGGATTGGGTGGCCGAGGCGGATAAAAATCTTTTTTATGAATGCATGTATAAACCGTTTGAAGAATCGAGCAAAGTTAAAACAGAACCTGTTATACTTTTACGAAGGCTAGATCACCAAGTGAATGCCAATATGGCCTTTTATAAAAACCTGGTTGTTGAGAAGGTCAATGGCCGCTCTATTGACAGGCTGGAAGATCTTATTGATGCAATAGAAACAAATGAAGAGGATTTTCATGTCCTGGAATTTGGATATTTCAGTCGATTTAATGTTATTGACCGAAAAAAATCAGAGGAAGCCCATAAGGATATCCTCAAAAAATATGGTGTTAAGGTGGATCGCCGACTATGAGATTACTTATAATCATATCTATAATACTTATCCTGTCATCAATTTT
>JAFDJA010000211.1 GCA_019307745.1 Deltaproteobacteria bacterium
GTCGGTTTACTTTCTCGTTCATTTGACACCTTGCTGTCTTTGATGCAACTCTTTACAAGGTGTCCGTCAACATTAAACCACTTCAGGAGAAGATCGCCGGGCTCGCGAGCATATTCATAATATGGAAGAGAGAGATTTATACATGTATACAATATTTATGTCAGTGTTAAGTACAATTTTTCATCTTAAGCGCAGATGTCCCAAGTGCGAGAAAGATCAAGTTGTATCTGCGATCAAAAGACGGGAAATTGTGCGCTGTAAATTCTGCGGAGCAGACATACCTCCACACAAGAACTTATGATGTCAGTCAATCACGAAAGCTGGGTGTTAAATTGAGGGTTGTCTAATGACAAAAAAATTGACTTATGAAGAACTGGAACAAAGAGTCAAAGAATTAGATAAAGAGTCTCTCAAGCACATGCGAGTGGAGGAGTTGCTTAAGCAAAGGACGTATGATCTTGGAGAGCGTATCAAGGAACTTAATTGCTTATATGATATCTCTAAACTTATTGAAACTTCTGGTATTTCCTTAGATGAGATAGTTCAGGGTGTGGTTGAATTAATTCCTTCCTCTTGCCAGTATCCGGAAATAACCTGTTCCCGAATCATCCTGGATCGAAAAGAGTACAAAACAAAAAGCTTCAGTGAAACTGTCTGGAAACAGGCCAGTAACATCCTTGCACATTATAAGAGTATTGGAACTTTGGAAGTTTGTTATTTAAAGGAAAGACCAGAAATGGATGAGGGGCCTTTTCTCAAAGAAGAAAAAAGTTTAATCAACGCCATTGCCGAGAGATTAGGACACATTCTTGAGCGTAAGCGATCAGAAGATGCTCTTCAAAAATCTCATGAGGCATTAGAGACGCGTGTTAAGGAACGAACTGTTGAGCTAGTAACAGCCAATGAGAGACTACTCCAAGAAATCAAAGGGCGCAGGCAAGTAGAGGAAGAACTAAAAGAAAGCTCTGAAAAAATAAAACTGTTTGCCTACTCGATTTTACATGATCTTAAATCTCCTATTTTTGCAATATATGGATTAACTGAATTACTTAAAAAAAAATATGGAGATATCCTTGATGATAAGGGAAAAAACTATTGTGTTCAAATATTAAAAGCTTCTGAACAAATTGCTGAGCTTATTGAACAGATCAATGTGTACATATCAACAAAAGAGACACCTTTGAGTATAGAACCTGTTAAAATTAAAGAAATTCTACAAATAGTCAGGGATGAATTTTCTGTTCAAATTAATCTGCGTCAAATAAAGTGGATAGAACCGGAAAGCATACCAGAAATTTTCGCAGATAGATTGTCCATTATAAGAATTCTAAGGAATTTTATTGATAACTCATTTAAATATGGGGGTGACAATTTAGATGAGATTAAGATTGAATATAGGGAGTTCCACGACTTTCATATCCTTTCCGTAAGTGACGATGGTGTGGGAATGAATGTTGAAGATTTCAATAAAATTTTTGAGCAGTTCAAGCGACATGGAACATCGAGAGGGGTTGAAGGTGTGGGATTGGGGTTGGCTATAGTAAAAGAGATTGCGGAACAACATGGTGGTAATGTATGGGTGGAATCATGGCCAGAAAAAGGGAGTATTTTCAATATATCTATTTCAAAGGACCTACAATTATCACATTAAAATCTGATGTCAGCTTCGTTAAAGCTAATAAGGGGTTCAGGCGGGTTGGCAGGCGGGGTCGGATGTATTTTGGGCGGTCCCGGTTTGCTTTCCAGCTCTGAACAAAGGAAAATCGGTCAAAAAACGGAAGAAAAGGCGTGCGGGGGCTCTTTTTGAGAGAACTGCCGCATAATTCAGGAATAATGATAAACAAGAAAAATGTCGAGAGAGGAGTTTAATATGAATGATATAAAATCTGTTATTGAACCAAATTCAATCGCAGTAGTCGGTGCAAGTAACAGGCCAGGCAGTGTTGGCCTTGCTGTGTTTAAGAATCTTTTATGGGGCAGATATAAAGGGATATTATACCCTGTTAATTCAAAATCAAAATCAATTCTTGGTGTTAAATCTTATGCAAATCTATTGGCCATTGAAGATCAGATTGAACTATGCGTAATTATTGTGCCTCCTGAAAGTGTAATAGACGTGTTAAAGGATGCTGATAAATGTGGTATTAAAGGCTGCATTATTATAAGTGCCGGTTTTAAGGAGGCCGGATTGAAAGGAATTGAGCTTGAGCAGCAGGTCAGAGATTTTGTACATGATAAGGGTATTAGACTTGTAGGTCCAAACTGTCTTGGGATCATTAATACAAATGAAAATGTATCAATGAATGCTAGTTTTTCCAGAACTATGCCTTTAAATGGTAATATAGCCTTTATATCACAGTCAGGTGCCTTGTGCTCTTCTGTACTTGATTATGCGGCAGGAAAAAATATAGGTTTTTCCAAATTTGTAAGTATTGGAAACAAGGCAGATATGAATGAAATAGATTTTCTCAATTATCTTATAGATGATAATGACACTCATGTAATACTCATGTATCTGGAAGACATTTCAGATGGACATGCCTTTATGGAAATTGCCAGAGAAATAACCTGGGATGCAGGTAAACCCATCATTGCCGTTAAATCAGGTACTTCTTCTGAGGGTGCAAGTGCAGCGGCTTCACATACTGGCTCTTTATCTGGCTCAGATGATACCTATGAGGCCATTTTTAAACAGAGCGGTATTATTCGGGTAGTAGGAATAGAGGAACTTTTTCATTATGCTGCCGCATTTTCTAAACAGCCTTTACCAAAGGGAAACCGCATTGCCATTATTACTAATGCAGGTGGGCCTGGGATAATGGCTACGGATGCTGCGATTCGTTATGGTCTTAAACTGACAAATTTTTCTGAACAAACAGTAGATAAATTAAGGGCATGCCTGCCTCAAACAGCCAATATTAGAAATCCAGTTGATATTATAGGAGATGCCACGTGTGAAAGATATGAATCTGCGGTATCTATTGTATTGAATGATAAAAATGTAGATGCGATTATAGTTATTTTAACTCCTCAGGCTATGACAGATATCAATAAGACTGCTCAGATTCTATGTGAAATCGCTATGAACACTGATAAGGCAATCTTGGCTTCTTTTATGGGAGGATGGGATGTTTCTAAAGGTATTGAATGTCTTGCTCAAAATAATATACCCAATTATCTTTTTCCTGAGGCTGCTGCAAGAAGTTTGAGTGCAATGGCTGATTTTAATGAAAGACGTGAGCAAAGAAAAACCATTAAAATGCGATTTATTGAGTATGAGGTTGAGAAAGAATCTGTGAATGCCATTATCCGTCAATGCCTTAATAGGGATAAAGAGTACTATATGACAGTTGATGAATCAAATGAGCTATTACGATTTTATGGTTTTCCTATATTAAAAAACAGGGTAATTACTGACAAATCAGAAATATATGATGCAGTGCTGGATATAGGTTTTCCTTTAGTGATGAAGGTAATCTCAAGAAATATTATTCATAAGAGTGATGTGGGAGGTGTCAGAATTAACATTAATACAAAAGATGATGCAGTTAAGGCATATAATCATATAATAGCCGATGTAAAAGCAAATATGCCTGATGCGTTGATTGAAGGTGTAATTATCGAGCAGATGGCAGACAAAGGAATTGAAGTTATACTTGGCTCAGCTCGTGATCCTATTTTTGGCCCTCTGTGTATGTTTGGTTTAGGAGGTATCTTTGTTGAGGCGTTGCGTGATGTAGCCTTTCGGCTTGCACCCATGTGGGAGGTGAGTGCTGAAAATATGATAAGGTCAATACGTGGATATAGGATATTTGAGGGAGCGAGGAGTAATTTCCCATCAGATATTGATTCTGTTAAAGAATGTATTTTAAAATTATCTCAGCTTGTTAGTGACCATCCTGAGATAATGGAGCTGGATATAAATCCACTGATAGTGCATACCAAAGGAAAAGGATGTAGCGTTGCAGACAGCAGAATTTTTTTAAAAGTCACTCAAAAGGCCTA
>JAFDJA010000014.1 GCA_019307745.1 Deltaproteobacteria bacterium
TGTTCGCAAACAGTTGCATAAAGATAAAATTATGGAACAAAGGAAACTGTGGAAATAAATTTACCCTTTTAGGGTCACTTTTCATGCCACCCCTTTTAGGGGTGGTTGTTGACTATAACGCGAAACATGCTGAACAGACCGGCCAGGACAGCCGCAGCCGAATTGCCGGGCAGACGGCCGGAATGAAGAGGTCAGTAAAGATCCTGCTGAGGAATGAAGCTGCCCGGGTGTTCAGGAGGGCGGCGGTTGAGGGTGTTACAAGGCAGAAGGCATATAAGGCGCTGAAGACCGGAATGCTGGAAAGATCCCTGGATTTTAAATTTGTTGATAAGTCCGGAAGGCAGTGGGATGCGGGCAAATATTTTGAGATGCTTGCCCGAACAATAATAGCCAACACACTGCGGGAAACCTACATCAATACCCTTGTAAACGAGGGGCAGGACCTTGTGAAGGTCTCTTCCAGCGGGGCGAAGGACGCGTGCAGGCGGTGGGAGGGCAGGGTATTAAGCATTACAGGGGCCACTGAAGGGCATGTGACCATTGAGGGGGCAAAGGCTACAGGGGAGATCTTTCATCCGCGCTGTGTCCACAGAGTTGTGGCGTATTGCGATTGATATCGCATAGTATCAGTGAATAAGGAGGAATGAACCATGCAATTCAACGCGACCGTGACTGTGCAGACCGCGACGCTGAACGACTTCAGCGAAGCTGCTGCTGAAACGTCTGAGACCATGAAGTGTGCTGTTGCCGGATATGAAAGGACAATCAATGCCGGTGATCGCGCCAAGAGAAAACAGCATGACATGCTTATCATTGTGAGCCATAAAAGTTACGCTCCCTATAAAAGCATCTTTGATAGCGATCATACCAGAGTGAAAATTCTGTATGACAGCAAGAAATTTGAATTGAAGAGCATCAGCCGAGTTAATTATTCAACCGGAAAGCCGAAGCAATATATAATCGGCCTTGACCAGGTGCAATTCTGATGAAACTCGAACTTGACAAGGATATTCAGAAACAGATCGACCGGATGATCAAAAAGGCGGAGATGGCTGAAAAGGAAATAAGGGAAGAGGGTGCTCAGATCGTGACCGCAGTGACGGACAGGCTTGAACAAGAGACTCTCAAACGGATGCCTGTAAAAGAGGGGATGTTTGAAAAATCCGTTATGAAAAAGATTGTAAAAAGAGGGTCTTTTTCAAGCTTGACCGGGCATGTATTTATCCCCTCAAACGCGCCCGGATCGGATTACGCGATGTATACGCATGAATGGGACTATAAGCCGGGCGAGAAGTCCCGGGCTAAAGAGGACTCAGGTGGTGTGGTTGTGGGCAGGAAGTATATGGAGCGGGCTCTTATGGAAAACGCTAAGGCGTTCGGGAATTATATTGTGAGTCAGTTGCGGAAAGTGTTTACCTGAGTCTGGGAACCCGCTTGCGGGACTGAGTCGAACAAAGTGAGCGAAGAGTCTGGGAACCCGCTTGCGGGACTGAGTCGAACAAAGTGAGCGAAGACTGAGTCGAACAAAGTGAGCGAAGAATTTTGCACCAGATAAGGTGCTTCAAGCCGCAGTAGATGGCTGGTGCAAAGTCAATATAAAAAATCATAACACCTCTTAGAATATAAATCTTTCTCTGTGTTCTCTGCGTCTCTAGTGAACATAGTGAACGGGCGAGAGATATAATCGAAGTCAGGAGGGGAACGTGATCAGTCAGGCATTGAAATCAATAATAACGGATAACGCGGAGGTCATAGGGCTGATAGGCTCCGATGATCTGGTGGTCGCGGAGCGGGGGAGCGGGGCTCAGTATGTTGTTATTATTGACAACGGCAAGGCCAGGGTGGTTGACACCATTAAGGAAATCAAGCGATCTGAAATCCAGGTCCTCATTTCCGGTTATCCTGTACTGACAGGCGAGAAAATAGGTGGGAGGGTGATCGAACTCCTTGAGGGAGGAGTGGGCCGGTCAGTCACGTCCGGGGGCTGTGCTTATGATATCAGGGCGGTGAATGTAAAAAACGACCCTGTATTGATCGATTGGGCAGGTGTATCCGGCTTTTCCGTGAATCTGACAGTGTTTTACAGGGAGGGAGTAGCATAAGGGTTTGTTGAGTTCGTTGGGTTCGAGGATTCGAGTGAAAAGATTAAAAAATTAAAGGATTCAAAGGGACATGGGGCAGGGTGCTGTTTTATGTGTGCAAACATTAGTCAGATTGATGTTTATTAAAAAATTATTTATAATTATTTATATTTTAGGTAAGGTGGAGTCTGTTTCAATAAAAGGTTTTGAACAATGATTAATTTAAGAGACTACACAAAGTCTGACATTGATCGATTGGTATATCTCGCTAACAATGAAAACGTGTCCAGATATCTTAGTTACGCCTTTCCTTATCCCTACACGAAACTGGACGCGGTATGGTGGGTAGAAACAGGATCTGTTGCGAAGGATTCAATAGCGAAGGTTATCGAGTATCGAGGGGAGTTTGTCGGTGGTGTTGGGATCACAAACCAAAAGGGTTGGAAGGAGCATTCGGCAGAGATCGGTTACTGGATAGGTGAGGAATACTGGGGTAACGGTATTGCGTCTGAAGCATTAAGCGTAATGATCGACCTGGTTTTTTCAGACCTGAAATACAAGAAGTTATTCGCCCAAGTGCTTGAGCCAAACAAGGCCTCAATGAGGGTGCTCGAAAAATGCGGGTATGGTCTGGAGGGTGTTTTGAAATATGAAGTCTTTAAGAGCGAACAGTATTTCGATGTATATCATTATGCCAAATATTGCTCATAACTGCATGACCAAGAGGGATTGCTTTTTTAGTTGATCCGCCCGGTTTAATCCACTTCAAAATCTGCCCGTTTCCGTGAACGTACGCGGCTGAGATACTGCCCTAAATTAAGATAGAAAACATTGTATAATTCTTTTTTCAGAGGAGATAAAAATGAGTATTAATATAAAAAATAATGTTTTTTGGATTGGTAAAATCGATTGGGAGCTGAGAAAATTTCATGGAGATGAATATTCGACGCATCGAGGGTCAACTTATAATTCATATTTGATTAAAGAAGACAAAACAGCTTTGATTGATACTGTATGGGCTCCTTTTTCAAAAGAATTTGTTTCAAACCTTGCCAAAGAAATTGATCTGGACAAAATTGATTTCATTATAGCCAATCACGCGGAGATTGATCATAGCGGAGCCCTTCCTGAGTTAATGCGGCATATTCCGGATACTCCGATATATTGTACTGCAAATGGAGTAAAATCCTTTAAAGGCCATTTTCACAAGGATTGGAACTTCAATATTATTAAAACCGGTGACCGGCTGAGTCTGGGGAAAAAAGAATTGATTTTTGTTGAAGCTCCGATGCTTCATTGGCCGGATAGTATGTTTTGCTATTTAACGGAAGACAATATTCTTTTTAGCAATGACGCGTTCGGCCAGCATTATGCCTCTGAATATATGTTCAATGATCTTGTAGACCAGGCCGAGCTGTTTAACGAATGTATTAAATATTACGCGAATATACTAACCCCTTTCAGTCCCCTGGTTATAAAGAAAATTAAGGAGGTTCTCGCATTTAATTTACCTTTGGATATAATTTGCACCAGTCATGGGGTAATCTGGCGAGAAAAGCCTGAGCAGATTGTTCAAAAATATATGGATTGGGCTGACAGCTACAGGGAAAATCAGATAACCATTCTTTATGACACAATGTGGGACGGCACCCGGGTTATGGCGGAACAGATTGCCGGGGGAATAAAAAAAGGTGATCCAAAAGTTAAGGTGAAGTTATTTAATCTGGCTAAAACAGATAAGAATGACGTTATCACTGAAGTCTTTAAATCCAAAGCTATTCTGGTTGGTTCTCCAACCATTAACAAGGGAATCTTAGTTTCAGTCGCGGGCATTCTGGAGGTACTAAAAGGACTTAAATTCAAAAACAAAAGTGCTTCCGCTTTCGGCTGCTATGGATGGAGTGGAGAATCTATTAAAATTATCAGCACGATGTTAAAAGAATTGGGATTCGATGTTGCAGATGAAGGCCTCAAGGCGATGTGGAATCCTGATAATAAGAGTATTGACAGCTGTTTTGAATTTGGGAAACAATTTGCTTTAAACACTCTGCATTAGGCTCTTGAATGCTTTATTATCACAGCGTCCGTAAAAAAACCTGTGTTTCTTGGTTTTTTTACGGACAAGCTCTCTGATCCTCCCGGATACCTTCATCAGTGGACCATCTGCTGAAGGTCACATCTCCAGCACTATCAATCCATTTTCTGTCTGATTTTTCATGCCAACAGAACTCCTACATTGTGGTACATACTCCTACATTGTGGTATATGCTTTTATATTATTAAATAAACTACTACATTGTAGCATATTGACTTAAATATTGACATGCTAATAATATTATTCTATGTTTGTTACCGAAAAGTAATATTTTATCTTTCTGATTCTGTGTTCAATTTTTCTCATACAAACTCCGACCGCACTCATTAATATTACACTTTGCCATAAAATAAAATGGCGTAGCGCAATCCATATTTAAAACTACATAACAAAGCTGCGTGTATTTTTAACTATATTTCATTCCGATGCAGAACAGACAGTGATGCATCATTTCTTCATTGATCCCCAATATCACTAACAGATAAAGAAGGAGGAATATATGAGTCTATCACGTCGAAATTTCATTAAGTTAATGAGTAGCGGAGCTGCAGCACTTGGTGTATCCGGTATTATAGGTCCTGCCTGGCTTAATACTGTGTCAAAGGCACTGGCTGCCAATAAGGCTGGAAACATTCCGGTGATATGGCTGCAGGGGCAATCATGTGCCGGATGCTCAGTATCAACTATTAATACGCGTTTTCCTGATATTGCGGAAGTGCTTATAAGCATTATAAGCCTTGAATTTCACCCTAATATCATGGCAAGCAGCGGTTATCTTGCTTTAAGCATTCTTGAAAACGCCACAAAAAAGGCGGGAGAATTTGTTCTTGTAGTCGAGGGATCAATTTCAACCGCTGATAAAGGCCTTTATTCTACAATGGGCGGAGATGATAACAATCCCACTACAACACTGGACTGGGTTAAAAAACTGGGCCCTTCCGCAAAGGCAATCCTTAATGTAGGAACCTGCTCATCCTTTGGCGGCATACCCGCCGCGGACGGACAGGAAACGGGCGCCAAATCGGTTCCCGAGATTCTTCCCGGGGCCACCATGATCAATATTCCCGGATGCCCGTCACATCCTGACTGGGTTATCGGCACAATAGCCCATGTCCTGCTTTATGGCCTTCCTGAGCTTGACAGAGACAGACGTCCGAAAATGTTTTTTGCAAACCTTGTTCATGAACTATGTGAAAGAAGACATTATTATGAAGAAGGGATTATGGCTGAAGACTACAGTGATGAGGGCTGTCTTCACGAATTGGGCTGCAAAGGCCCTATCGCTCATTGTGACGCGTCCATCAGGGGCTGGAATAACAGAGTAAACTGGTGTGTGCGAAGCGGTGGGCCATGTATAGGATGCACTGAACCATCTTTTCCGGATCACAAAGGAGATGGGTTATATGCCGCGTTACCCGAATCAGCTCTTCAAGGGATCGCCTGGGTGAAAAACAAAAAGACGGCAGCCGCTTGAGACAACGACTTTTAACCGTCTTAATGTTTGACACAAACCGTACTAATAGGAGGATATATTTATGACAAAGATATCAATTGATCCCATTACAAGAATTGAGGGACATCTGAAAATTGAAGTAGAGGTAGATAATGGCAAGGTTGTTGACGCAAAAAGCAGCGGAGAGATGTTTCGGGGTTTTGAAAATATTTTCAAGGGAAGAAATCCGGTTGATGCCGGACAACTGTCTCAACGTATCTGCGGCGTTTGCCCGGCCGCGCATGCCCAGGCATCAGCACTTAATCTGGACGATGCCCTTGACGTAACACCACCGGATAATGGACGTTTGATAAGAAACCTTCTTCTGAGTGCCAACTTTATTCAGTCACATATTCTTCATTTCTACCATCTGGCGGCACTGGATTATGTCGATATTACCGCGATACTTCAGTATAAAGGTAGTGACTCAGGCCTGCTCAAAGTAAAGAGCTGGGTTCAAGCAGAGGTGAAAAGTGGAAGACCAACCGCATGCGCGCCTTTTCTTCCCAGGTATGAAGCAGATTACATAAAAGATACCGATCTCAACATCGGCGCCATCGCCCATTATCTCCAGGCTCTGGAAATGAGAAGAAAAGCGCATGAACTTCTTACCATATTTGGCGGAAAAATGCCTCATGCCATAGCCATTTTTCCCGGTGGTGTATCAGAAAAAGTAACCATTGATAAAATCACGGCATACAATTCCAGGCTTGAAGAGTTGCGTACATTTATTAATGAGGTATATATTCCTGATGTGCTGACTGTAGCGGGAGCATATAAGGAATATTTCGGCATTGGTAAGGGATGCGGGAATTTTCTGGCTTATGGCGGATTTGAAGAATCCAACGACGGTTCGGAAAAGCTGTTCCCGAGCGGCGTATTTATAGACGGAAAGATGGGAAAATTTTCTTCCAAGAAGATTGCAGAACATGTTAAATATTCAAAGTATACTTCAAAAAGCAAACTGCACCCTTCTAAAGGCGATACCGAACCAAAACCTGATAAGAGAAACGCGTACTCATGGCTTAAGGCACCAAGGTATGATAAAAATGCTATGGAAGTCGGCCCTCTGGCAAGAACATACATTGCCCATGTCAGCGGAGCCAATCCTGAACTTTCAAAAATAGTTGGAAAAACTTTGAATCATTTCAATGCCGATGCATCGGTTCTGCTGTCTGTTCTTGGAAGGCACGCGGCAAGGGCAATTGAATGCAAGATTGTGGCAGACAGAAGTAACCAGTGGCTTGCGGCGCTTGATCATACCAAACCAGTCCATACACCATTTAAGATTCCAAAAAAATCAACAGGTATGGGACTGACCGAAGGTCCAAGAGGGGCTCTCGGTCACTGGATAACTATAAAAGACCAGAAGATTGATAATTACCAGGCCGTTGTTCCTACCACCTGGAATGCCGGCCCGAGCGATGACAGCGGTGTCAAAGGCCCAATGGAACAGGCACTTATCGGGACACCTGTAAAAGACCCCAAAAATCCTATGGAGCCATTAAGGGTTGTCAGGTCTTTTGATCCTTGTCTGGCCTGCGCGATTCATGTTGTTAATCCGGACGGTGAAACAATCAGTAATGTCAAAGTGCTGTAATTGAAGCTATAACATAACCCGGGTATATCTGGATTTATTATCAGTGTATGCCCGGGTTATGTTTGTTTTGGCGTCTCTTTCGGGGATGGTCAAAACTCCTCGCATTCAGGTGAAGAAAAGTTTATAATGCGCTGATACACGACGCAGGTCAAATCGATCCTATTGAAATAAAAAAAAGGTGTTTTATGCAAGCGGCTTTTAAAAATGAAGAATCCGCGTCCGTGGGTCGTGTTGTCGTCATGGGGCTGGGAAATCTACTTGTATCGGATGATGGCGTTGGAAGCCATGTCGTAAAAATTCTTTTGGAAAGCAAGGTTCTGCCTGATGGAATTGAAATCATTGATGCCGGAACAGCTTCGCTTGATGTTTTAGAGTTATTCAACGAAAATGATAAGATAATTGTTATTGATGCTGTTCGGGCAGGGCATCCGCCAGGAACACTTTACAAGTTCAACGCAAGAGATGTCCGGTCCAAACCGGCAATATCAATGTCGCTTCATCAGATGAGCTTGCTTGAGTCACTGCATATGGCTGATCTGATTGGAAAGGCTCCAAAAGAGGTGACTATTATTGGTGTTGAACCGGAGGATATGAGTTACAGCACCGAATTATCACCCGGAATTAAAGAAAAATTACCGGAAATTATTCGACATGTAAAAGAGTGTGTCCAGCAATATGACCTTACAACATAATCCGGGGAGCAAATTACAAAATATTCCCAAGGAAAATAATTTCACTTCTGTTCATAGTGCTTTAATAACCGTTGAAGGCGTGGTTCAGGGTGTTGGTTTCAGACCCTTTATACACCGTCTCGCAAAAACACACGGTCTCTATGGTTTTGTATCCAACACTACAACCGGAGTTCATATTGAAGTTGAGGGCAATAAGGATCAGATAGACTGTTTTTATACGGATATTGAAAAAAACACCCCTCCGGTTGCCCAGATTCAGGCAAAAAAAATCTCCTTTCAAAATCCTAAAGGCCATATCAATTTTGAAGTAAGAAAGAGCTTTTCCTCAACAAAAAAACTCACTCTTCTCTCTCCGGATCTCAGCATATGTTCAGACTGCACCAGAGAGCTGTTTGATCCGGATAACCGCAGATATCTTTATCCCTTTATTAACTGCACCAATTGCGGCCCCCGGTTTACAATTATTGAAAGCCTTCCTTATGATCGTTCAGCGACAACGATGAAACCTTTCATAATGTGTGACAGCTGTTCGGCTGAATATGGAGATATTCAAGACCGCCGGTATCACGCGCAGCCCGATGCCTGCCCTGAATGCGGCCCTGATGTTACTCTGTTTGACTGCGGTGATGAATATAGTGCCAATCAACAGCCTTCAGGCAATGAAGCTGTTAATGGTGCCATAGAAGCCCTCAAGAAAGGACGGATAGTCGCGATAAAGGGTATTGGCGGATTTCATCTTGCCTGCGACGCAACAAATGATGAGGCAGTTGAAAGACTGAAAGAGAGGAAACAGCGTGAAAAGGACAAACCGCTTGCCGTAATGGTCCCATCCGTTACGACAGCTAAAAAACTGTGCATGATTACAGACAAAGAAGAAGCTCTCTTGAGTAGCATCCAGCGTCCTATTGTTCTTCTTGAAAAATTACTGCCGTGCCCTGTTTCCAGTCATGTAAGCCCGGACAATAAACGGCTCGGTGTAATGCTGCCCTATACACCTTTACATTATATCCTTTTTGCAGACACATCAGAACAGGCAGGGGCAGCAGATATTGACAATATGAGGCATCATTTTTCGGCACTTGTAATGACCAGTGCCAATACAAGTGATGAGCCTATTGTGAAAGATAATGATCAGGCCATTGAAAAACTGTCCTTTATCGCGGATTATATTCTGCTTCATAATAGGGATATATTAAAATCCTGTGATGATTCTGTTGTACAGGTTTTTAATAATCATACAAGCTTTATCAGGCGATCACGCGGATATGTGCCATTCCCGGTAGTACATCGGTTTAAATTTAAAAAGACCCTTGCCTGTGGTGCTGAACTGAAAAACACATTCTGTCTTACAAAAAGCAACTACGCATTTTTGAGCCAGCATGTCGGTGATTTAAAAAACTGGGAAACATACACCCATTTTCAAGACAGTATTGATCATTTTAAAAGAAATTTTCAGATTGAACCGGAATTAATTGCCTGTGATCTCCACCCTGAATATCTGAGCACCCGGTTCGCTGAAAATTATGTGGATAAACATTTTGATGGAGATCAGAAAAGGCTTTTCAGGATACAGCATCACCATGCCCATATCGCAAGCTGTATGGCGGAAAATGGAATAAGTGAAAAGGTAATTGGCGTCGCTTTTGATGGTACAGGTTTTGGAACGGACAGTACCATCTGGGGCGGAGAATTCCTATTGTGTGATTATAAGGATTTTGAGAGGGCTGCCCATCTAGATTATGCACCCCTTGCCGGTGGAGATTCCGCGATTAAAGAACCCTGGAAAATGGCCATATCTTATTTGTATTTAACTTTTGGGGATGAATTTAAGAGTCTGGATCTCAGGTTTTTAAACACCTTAGAAAAAGACAAAATCATCCTGCTTGAAGATATTGTAAAAAAAGGGATTCATACGGTTCAGACCTCCAGCATGGGAAGACTGTTTGATGCCGTATCCGCGATTGTTCTTCTGAAAACGCATATTACATATGAGGGGCAGGGCGCGATAGAACTCGAACAACGGATAGGAAATAAGACTGAAAAGTACTACAGTTTCTCTTTTATTGATAAAGATGGTAAGCTGATTATTGATTACAGGCCTGTATTCAGAGATATTATTAAGGATGTTAACAGCGGGCTTGATGCGTCTGAGATTTCACGCAGGTTTCATAATACTATTATCCGGATTATCGTTGAAACCTGTGACAAATTGTCTGAAAAGACAGGTTTGAACAAAGTCGCGATTTCAGGCGGATGCTTTCAGAACAGGTTTCTGACAGAAGGCGTAACTGAACTGCTTGAACAAAAAGGGTTTATCTGTTTTTCACATAGTAAAGTACCGCCAAATGACGGCGGTATCTCTCTGGGGCAGGCTATTGTGGCAAATGAAAGGAGCAAAGATGTGTGTTGGGATACCGGCAAAAGTTGTTAACATTCATAAAAGCGGGAATATGGCTGATGTTGAGATCGGCGGAATAAAACGGGAAGCAGGCATTCATCTTCTGGAACATGTTGAGGAAGGTCAGTATGTGCTTTTACACGCGGGATTTGCCATTCAGGTTATTGATGAAGAGGCTGCCAGAGAAACACTCGAATTACTGGAGCAATTAAATGAAATTCATTGATGAGTACCGTGATAAAACTCTTTGCGATAAAGTTCTGGATGATATTCATGCTTCTGTAAAAAAAGAAATCAGAATCATGGAAGTTTGCGGAACCCATACCGCCTCCATTTTCCGCTATGGTTTAAGAGATCTCCTGCCGGATAATATCAAACTCCTTTCAGGACCTGGTTGTCCGGTTTGTGTTACATCACAGAAAGAGATCGATAAAAGCATTGCACTGGCCAGGCAGGATAATACCATTATCGCAACTTATGGTGATATGCTCAGGGTACCTGGTTCCGAATCAAGTCTTGAAAAAGAAAGAACTGCCGGACGGGATATCAGAATCATCTACTCTGCCCTGGATGCCATCAAGTTTGCTGAAGATAACCCGGACTCAAATGTTGTATTTCTTGGTGTCGGCTTTGAAACAACAGCGCCAGCAACTGCCGTTTCCATAATGGAGGCGGATAAAAAAAATCTTAAAAACTATTCAACCCTTTGCTGCCATAAGTTAATTACTCCGGCCATGCGGATTCTACTTGAAAGCGGTGATGCCAGTATTGATGGGTTTTTATGTCCCGGCCATGTGAGCGCAATACTGGGGTCGGAAGATTATATGTTTATTGCCGATGAGTACAAAACGCCATGTGTCATTGCCGGTTTTGAACCCCTTGATGTTCTTGAAGGCATCAGAATGCTCATTCATCTTTTTAACTCTGGAAAACCAGCAGTTGAAATTCAGTATTCAAGGTGCATAAAGCCAAAAGGCAATCAGAAAGCAAAGACGCTTTTATTTTCTGTTTTTGAACCGGAAGATACGATCTGGCGCGGCCTTGGAGTTATTCCGGAAAGCGGTTTAAAGTTAAAAGACCAATTTTCTCAATTTGACTCAAACCGCCTATCCGATCTTAGCCATATTGAGAGTGAAGAGCCTCCCGGATGCATGTGCGGCGATATATTGAAAGGAATAAAATTGCCCATGGATTGCCCGCTTTTTGGAAAAAAGTGCACCCCTGAGCGCCCGATAGGCCCCTGCATGGTATCTTCTGAAGGCACATGCGGCATCTATTTTAAATATGATATCTGAATTTTGTATTAAATATGTTAAAAGTAATAAAAGGAAATTTAATGATCCCTGACACGATAACACTTTCCCATGGCAGCGGCGGCCGCCTGATGCATGAACTGATTGAGGAGCTTTTTGTAACACATTTTTCCAATCCGGAACTGAACAATCTGAATGACAGCGCGATCGTAGATGTCACTTCAAAAGGGAATAAAGTTGCATTTACAACCGATTCATTTGTTGTACAGCCTATATTTTTTCCAGGTGGTGATATTGGAAAGCTTGCCTTATGCGGCACAATAAATGATCTATCCGTGGATGGCGCTTTGCCTTTATATATCGCGGTGTCATTTATTCTTGAAGAGGGCCTTCCTATGAGCACCCTTCAGAGGATTGTAGTGTCTATGGCAGAGACAGCAAAAAAAGCGGATGTTAAAATTGTTACAGGCGACACAAAGGTTGTAGATAAAGGCTCCTGCGATAAATTATTCATTACAACAACCGGCATAGGAGTTTTTAAAAATGATAACGTACCTTTACCCGACAGGGTCAAACCGGGTGACAAGATAATAATAAGTGGATACATCGGTGATCATGGCATAGCAGTTCTTTCCAAAAGGGAAGGTCTGCAATTTGAGACAAGTCTTGAAAGTGATTGCGCGCCCCTTAACGCCTTGACAAGGAAAATGCTTGATGCATCTTCCAATATCAAATGGATGAGAGATCCCACAAGGGGCGGCATTGCAGCATCACTGAATGAAGTAGTCGCTGGGAAGAGCTTTGGGGCTGTCATTAAGGAGAGTTCAGTGCCGATTCGTGATTCCGTCAGAGGGGCCTGTGAGATGTTAGGGCTTGATCCCATGTATGTCGCGAATGAAGGTAAGATTGTTGCCGTTGTTGATTCCGACGATGCTGACAAGGTATTAAACGCAATGAGGAAAGATGAGGCCGGGGTGAACGCGTCTGTCGCCGGTGAGATAGTTGAAGGACCGGAGGGCCTTGTACTTATTGAAACCGATATTGGGGGAAAGAGAATACTGGATATGCCGAGGGGGGAGTTGCTGCCTCGAATTTGTTGATCTTAGGATAGATTAGGATTAATAAATATTATCATCCCCGTGAAAGCGGGAATCCATAAAGCAGGACAGAAACATTATTATGCATGAATTTTCAATAGCACTTGGCATCATTGAGATTGCCGAGGAAAATGCCCGAAAGGCAGACGCAAAAGTAATACACGAAATTGAAATTGAGGTCGGCACCTTGTCCGGTGTGATGACTGACGCGTTGAAAAATGCCCTTGAAGTAGCTGTTGAAAATACAATATTAAAAAATACAAAGCGTACTTTTTTAGAACTCCAGGCAAAAGGGAGGTGTGAATCATGCTCGTGTGAGTTTGAGTTAAACGGCTACATGACACCTTGTCCGACGTGCCAGGGTTTTAATTTTGATATTATCCAGGGGCAGGAATTGAGAGTAAAATCTCTTAGTGTAGATTGACAGGAAGGATTTGTTTATGTGCGATCATTGCGGATGCAGCAGAGATAACCAGGTAAGCATAAAAAAACCGGGTGAAGTAGAAGAGCACGATCAACATCATGACCATCACGATCACAGCCCTCACCATGATCATCACCACCATCACCATAACGGTCGTAAAATTGAGGTTACCCGGGATATTATGCAAAAAAGCAACCTTGTGGCCGAAAGAAACAGGGGTTTTTTTGAGGCAAAAAACATTCTGGCACTCAATCTAATGAGTTCTCCCGGCTCCGGAAAAACAACTTTACTGGAAAAAACCATCAGCGACTTAAAAGATGATCTGGATTTTTATATTGTTGAAGGAGACCAGCAGACCATGAATGACGCGGAACGCATTAAGGCTACCGGCGCTCCGGTAATTCAGGTCAATACCGGTGATGGCTGTCACCTTGATGCTGAAATGGTTAACAGGGCGATAAAGAAACTTAATGTCGCTGATAATGCTGTTTTAATGATTGAAAATGTCGGCAACCTGGTATGTCCTTCTCTTTTTGATCTGGGCGAAGCCAAACGCATTGTGATTGTCAGCGTTACAGAAGGTGATGACAAGCCGGCCAAATACCCGACTATGTTTTACTCTTCCGACATCTGTATAATAAACAAAATAGACCTGCTGCCCTATGTTAACTTCAATGCTGACAAGGCAAAGGAGTGCGCCCTAAAAGTTAATCATCATCTGGAATTTTTTGAAGTTTCAGCAACAACAGGTGAGGGAATGAACTCCTGGTATCAATGGCTCAAAAAAGCATCTTAATTGATCGGATTTGCTGTAGTTTGGGTTGCCAATAAGAAATCAAGCCAAGTAAAACTATCACCCATGAAGTCTTGATTAATTTGGATCGGACCAAGCTAAGTGCTGCCGGGCTGCTGTGGTGCTTTGTCAAATTATTCAGCCTTTGTCGGGTAAGGATCAGCGTCCCACCCGTATTAAGAGGTTAAGGATTTAAATGTGCAACCAAAGATCTGTTGTCCTTGATTTGGTTCCCAAGGTTTGGCGTAAGATCCCTGCCTGCCAGACCAGGATAATCAGGCCCATAACGATATGCCTTAAAATAAACGTTGTTCATCATTGCGGGGATTATATATTCCCAGACAATCTCTCTTTCCGGTGTCACTTCGTAAATAGTACCTGTTCGCGACGAGCTGATAAGCGTATTTCCATTGGGCAGACGCTGCGCGCCGGATTGAGTTTTTGATGTGAAGTTGATTTCCTGAGAAGCCGTATATTTCCACTCCGGTTTGTCCGGACCGAAAATCTTACCACCTTCCGCCAAATAACGTCCCTGCTCATCAACAGGGGGAATGATTTCACAAACAGAGGAATAGTTTCCCGAATTATCTTCGTTATTGAACAGCAGAATATTTCCAGCACCAGGGAGTCCGGACGGTATCCATTGAGCATCATGCTGGCTAAAAAGCTGCTGGTCCTCGGTTGTACCGGCTTGATATGTCTGAGGATTTCCCCAACGATAAAGGAGGTCTCCACCTCTACCGCTTTTGCCGCCAAAATGTCCTGCTGCTTCCTCTGTTGTTGTATTGTGATCTATTATCCAGATTTCGTTTAGATGTTTAACGCTTAGTATAATTTGATCAAGCTCAGGGTTGTAGTCAACGGAGTTAATGTGGGTCCAATCAAGGGCGCCGCCTCCTCTTTCTCTAATGGTTGAGGATTGAGAACTCAAGTCTTTATAGTTGATATTTATGAGCTCCGGATGGGAGGCTACGTCGCCATAATTCTGTTTAGACGGATCATAATCCTGGATCAGATGGTCCAAAACGTGCCATTCCCATACTATTTCACCGGTCCTCATTCCGATCGGTTCTACTTCGAAAATATAATCCACAAGCACGGTCTTGTTCTCAAATGTTTCCGGATTACGTCCTTCGAAGATTGCCTCTTCCGCGGTTATTATTTCCCAGGCAATTATAAGCACATTGCCATTGGGCAACTTTTCTACATCGTGATGACCAAGATATTTTTCAGTGGAAACGCTATAATCCCAGACAAGATCTCCGTCCCATGTGAAATCCTGCACACGTCCCCCTGAACCACCGCCGGGTATAATCTTCGTATAGTAATTGGCCGATCCTGCCCGAAGAAGATGTCCGTCCCCAAGCAGATAAGCGGCCTGGCCGGGAGTAAAGTCACTTTCCCAAGTGTTAACAAGCTCTCCATCCATGTTGATTAAGTAGGTGATTGTAGATGATATTGGCGCAAACAGAGTATATCCTTGAAAAGCCCCTGTATCGTTCTTTATCACTCCAAAATTTTGATCCCAACTTTCATCTTGTGCCCAGGATCCGGATGAACCGATTACTGCTACGAAAATAAATAATATGGTAAATATTTTTTTAGTCATAATTAATGTCTCTCTTTGATTTGGTTTTTAATAAATTTGATATTTTTGTTGTTGCTATGATCATTTAAAAAGCATTAACCATGCCATGAAAGATCCTTTTTTTATATCTTGCTGAAATTAAAAGGTTATTTTGACAGGTGCAGTAAAAGTGGAAAGATTTTATTTGTTTTTGATAGAAAAATATTGGATATGAAGTATCCTTTAAAAACATCCAGGTGGATAAAAAAGATCCAGAATTTGAGGAAATAATTATGAATAGATTTTCATGAAAGTAATGTTCGAAATGTTATCGCATATCAGGAATCAATAAAGCTGAATAACATGAATCTTCACGTGATATACTGAACCATGTATAACCTGAATATTGCATAAGCAATATTGAAGGGTGTCATAAAAAGCAATATATTTAATCGGTTACACAGTAATTTATTTGGATATAGCAGGTGTCTTGTTGGTTATTGCAAAATTCAGGTTTTAATTCAATCTGTTGTGAAAATATGGTGATGAGAAAGGTATTGTAAGCCAGAGCCCAGGGGGATATACCCTTAATCCTTCCATTCGTGAAATTCGACCCAGATCACGGCTCCCAGCTCTACATCTTTGTTTTCCCCTTTGTGTTTGATTTTTTCATCTGACATGTTAAGTGCTGCAAAGCCCCACCAGCCGGCCTTGGGGACTGTATAGCTGAATACTCCGTTTGAGTCGGACTTTAAGACCTGTGTGATCATATAATCAGTGGGAGCCTCTGCCTTTCCGTCCTTATTATAGTATTCCACTTCCACCTCCGCATATGGGACAGGACCGCCATTCAGCATGACCACTCCCTGAAACAGATTTCCTGTATAGAGTCCGAATGGCCTGGTAAGGGGGACAATCTCTGTCTTTATTCCAAGCGGATCGTCCCACCCCTCCTCGCTCCCAAAGGCCCCAACTGCTGTCTTTGTGTAGTGGATGATGTAGCAGTCCTCTGCCGGCTCCCAGTATGGTTCAGGCTCCATGAAAAAGGTGTACACACCAGGACGATTGATCTTATAGTCCAACTGCCATGCCTGCTCCCCCATCACCTTAGATTGTCTTAGGCCTGTGATCAGTTCCTGAGTCTTGCCGTTTACCATCACCATAAATCTGCCGGGTCTTGAAAGCTTCATGCCGATCCCCTCAAAAGGATGGGAAAATGAGATAGCAATGGATATTGTCCTGTTATCCTCTGGCATGACCATGGAGTCAGACGGAATAACCATGCCGAAATGGGCGAGGCAGGGCATGACTGAAATACTTATAGAAAGCAGGATTGCCAGTATTATTGATGCTTTTTTCATTTTTTTCTCCTCTTTCCTGTTTAATCCTTTTTTCTGCCCCGGAGATAGAGCACGATTCCCATTATTCCCAAGATGTATCCGATGCCGCTGATTATCTCCTTGAGTCCAGGGTCCTGGTCCTTTTTCTTCTCCAAAAGCTCCTTGGTAATAGGCGCAAGCCTGGAGTCAATGGCCTCTTCCACAACCTGTCTGATCTGTGCTATATCAATTGTGGCGGTGTCGGATAAGGATACTGCCTCATCAACTGGTGTATCTTGTTCCGGCCCCTGTGGTGCGGCAATATTCTCCTGGATATTGAAGATGTATTCAGCCCTGTGTCCCAGGGAGCTGTCAAGAACGATCCTGAGATCTGTGCGTTGCGGGGTCTTAAAGGAAAATTCCCCATTGTTATCAATCCTGCCTTTGAGGAGTTGAACTCCAGCAAGGTCATAGACCGTTATTTCTCCATCTTTCACCCTGCTGTTTCTGCTGAAATAGCTCTCTGTATAGATCGTGTCCCCTTCTGACCATGCAAAGAGGTATACCTTGTGCGCGTGGACATCCGGCGACATAACCTGAGCGATTAACACTGCTACGACTATCAGTATTGTTTTGTATCTGCCCGGGACTTTGCCGTGTATTTTATACCTCATAAACCACCTCCAGTATCTCCGGTTTGACTTTTTTCAGAAATCTGACACAGAACAGGGTTATCATACCTTCAATAATCATAAGTGGCAGCTGTGTTATGAATGCCAGTTTTGCCAGGGCCAGGAAACCTTCATTGGTAAAAATCAGTGAGAATGCCAGCATAATACAGGACAAAAACACAGCTGTAAAACCACACAAAAAGGATGCGGTAAGGGAGACAAATTTTTTGTCGCTTTTAATACCTGCCCCGAATGTATAAAAACATATAACCGCAGGGAGCGCCATATTAATACAGTTGATTCCAAGGGTGGTAAACCCTCCATATTGAAACAGTAAGGCCTGCAGGATAATCCCGACCAGAATGGCAGGGAAGGCGACCCATCCCAGAAATATCCCCATAAGGCCGTTCAATATAAGGTGGATATTAAAGGGGCCGATTGGCACATGCACCAGGGAGCCGATAAAAAAGGCAGAGGTAAGGATTGCCACCTGTGGAATCCTGTCATAGTCCAGCTTTTTAAGACCTATGCATGTTCCCACTGCTGCAATAGATGCCCCTGAGAGCAGGACCGGAGCAGACAGTATTCCTTCAGATATGTGCATGAATTTAAAATTCTCCAAAAAAAAAGCCATAAAGACTCTAATGAATCTTCTGATTCATACAGCCTTCATAGCCTTTGTGTCTAGATTTTGAGAATAAATATTAAATAAAAGACTTCCTGTCTCGATTTTCGTCAAATATATGACACAATATTCTTTTCTGTCAAGGATAAATCTTGATTTTATTGACTTTTTTGCCCTTGTCAGGAGTTGGCCCGATAGTTGCATATTTATATTGGTATATATAATGGAATGAAGTTTCCCCCCTTCCCTTTCTTCATTCCACACTCCATGCCCTACCAGTTTACCCCGCTGGTAGGGTTTTTTTATCTTTTTTTGTTTTATAGATCACATGACCCGTGCCCTGTTTTTTATATAAAGATATAATTGATGCCATGCATTTATCCTATAGCCCTATTGAAAAGCATTACTGTCCGGGTCCAATCAGGGATCTAACTATTCCAGGATCTGATTTTGAACTTTTTGAGTATGTGTGATTGAAGATAAAATTTCTATTTAATGTATGATTTAGGCCATAATGGCATATCCTTTGCTTTATTAAAATTAGGACGACTGCTGTGATCCATATAAAAAAGTTGAGAGGGGATTAATATGAAGATAGAAGATACACACCGTCAGCGCATACTTGCTGTGGATGATGAGCTGAACATACTGGAATTCTACAATGATGCCCTCTGTAATCCTGGCTTGTGGAATAAGTCACAATATGAGTTTGAATTGGTGCAGTGCAGACAGGGTGATGCTGCCCTTGAGGCAGTAAAAAAGGCAGTGACAGAAGGCTCTCCTTTTGCCGTTATCTTCCTTGACCTTAATCTTCCCCCGGGTCCTGATGGCATATGGGCTGGGGAACAGATACGAAAGATTGATCCTTATGTAAACCTTGTCATGGTAACCGGAGTCATGGATGTGGACCTCAGGACCCTGGCAAGGAACATTCCCCCTGAGAATAAGATACTTTATGTGCGCAAGCCCTTTCATATCCAGGAGATCAGGCAGTTTGCCGTGGCCCTGAGTTAAAAATGGAGATATGAGATCCTGCTCCACAAGGCCAAAGCTGAACTGGAACATAAGGTTGAGGAGCTGGAGCGTAAAAAGGGGGAACTTCAAAACGTGAATAAGCAGCTGATGGAGACCAACAATGCCCTGTCAGTACTTGCAAGGAATCTGGAGTTGACCCGTAAGGAGTCTGAACACAGGGTCCAGCAGAAGACCAGAATGTTGATCCTTCCCATTATAGAAAGGCTTCAGCGTTATTCAATACAGGAAAAGCTTGGTGCAGATCTCAATCAGTTGGTCAGTTATATTGAGAATCTCACTTCTGAAGCCACTGATGATATAATGATAGGAGCCTCACTTTCACCAGCAGAACTGCGCATCGCCTCCATGATAAGGAGCGGTATGACAAGCATGGAGATTGCCTCATATCTTTGTGTCTCTCCAGCCACCGTTAAGACCCATAGGAGAAACATCCGGAAAAAGCTCAATCTCAACAAGTCAAAAGTCAACCTCAGGTCATATATGCAGGATATCTCCATCTTTCAATTGTCATCTTGAAAAGAGGGCAGGGGATCTTCTTGTCTTTCAGGGCTGCGCTCCTTTCTTTACAGGGCTGGATTTAAAGGCGTTCAATTCATGAACGTTTTTTTCTCTAATACCACAGATATGATAATACAGGCAGCATTTCCCTATCCAGTGGGTATTACGGATACCTATTTTTTACCCCTAAAAACCACCCTTGTTTTTTCCTATGATTTTAAATAGTCTCCCAGTTAAATTCAAAGTAGCACTTTGGTGTTGCACTAATGAAAACATTAATAACTGAATATATTCCCGCTGATGAGTCTGACAGGACTATCCTGTTTTATTGATTGTCAGTAACTGGAGATCAATAATGGATATGGAACGCCGGACATCGGATCGGTTAATTGCTAAAGTGCCCACGTTTGCCGTGGTCAGGCCTGATTTCTCAATCGCAGGGAAAATAGTAAATATTCACAAGGGGGGATTCTGCTTTCAATACATCGTATCGGGCAGGAATCTTGTGGATGCGGAGACCGTGGGGATAGATTTATTCCTGGATAATAATAAGCTCTATCTCCACGGAATCTCCTGCAAAAAAATATATGATATTGATATCAGCAGGAAATCCCTTTCTTTCAATCTAGAATGCCGGCGCTGCGGCCTACAGTTTCAAAATCTTTCGCAAAAAAATACAGATTTGTTGGCGCTTTATCTTAAAGAGTTCACATCCGGGTCCTGTGGCTCAATCATAAAATCCTCTCTTAGGCGGTACAAATGAGAGCCATGGATAAAATGTATCTGAACTCGGCCTGGCTATGTTGCTCCATTCCTTTAAAAAACGTAATTATGTGATTTAAGATAGGGATCATCCTTCTCTTCAGGGAAAGACTTTTTTAAATATCATAGCCTGGATAATGTGGTTGAGGGTGATATCATAAGAACTGAAATGGTGGGGTTTAAAAACGCATGGAAAATGTTGAAGATCACAAGATATGGATAATATCCAAGGGCAGGCATGTTGATGATATCCCTGTCCTGACTGCTGGAAGTGACACAGGATCTGTAATGGAGTATCTGCTGTCAGATATTGCAAGGTATCTACTCAGCCCGGATCCTGTGGAGATAAATAAAGGACTGATAGGGTGTGAGATTTTTTATAAACTTTCTTCTGATAAATTTAGAAATTTATTCAGGCGAATGCTGTTCATGGGCCCAAAGACCGATACGGTCCCATCAGAAAAGCTTATCTCTGATAATTGTTTATCTGCTGCCTCGGTAAAAGATCACTCCCTCAAGATCCATGTGGACAGGTTTATTTCCGCGTTAAAGGGCTATGATCCGGTTACAAAAAGGCTCCTAAAGATAGATCAGGATTTTATCGAAGACGTGACAGGAATATGCAGGGAGGAAGGCTGTCAGGAGTACTCAAGCCTGATTATAAATGGAAGTGTGGATGAAAAGATCAATTACATATGTGATTTTCTTGGTGAGGAGGTCGAAGTTATTATTCAAGGCGCGCATATTGGGAACCTGCTATTTGACCTGCGTGGATTGAGTTTTACTCATTACCAATCTTCAAAGTCGCACCGGCTGATCAAGTTCACAAAAGATGGGACAACGCACGCCTTTCTGCTGGGGCCGGACAATGAGGTTGAATTTTGGATTGAGGACATCAGACTTCTAAACTGCATGCACCTCCTTGAGTTGTCAATCAGGACCAACTCAAAATTGATGGATATTTTTCTGCAATGTGTACAGGGAGGTATTCATCCTTTAAAATTGATGTTCAACAGACAGCTTGAGATTAATTATTCAGATACACGCCTCCCTGAAGTTTATAGAGATGTTTTGAATGCCTGTGGTATGGATATCGATAAACGGGAGATCTTTTTTGATCTTTTAAAGGAGCGGCAGACGGGTATTTCATTACAATATCTTCCCCGGTCAGGTTCCGGCAACGAGAAGATTTTTACCCATCTATCGGTGATGCACGACCTGAGGGTACTGGAAACAATCAAAAACGATCTGCCCCAGCTCTATTCAGAGATTCATAAGAGGGCGTCTGTATCAGAGGATGGGAGGTTCTATCTCCTGGACTCCCTGAAGGAATATGAAGATGTCTGATATTTATAAAAATGAGGATTATGAAACTGTCAGAGGGCTGATGAGTTATCCCAGGGTGCTGGAAGAGCGGCTCGATTTTTTTGAGGACACCTCCCAGATCACTATACCTGAGGACCCGATAGAGAGGGTGGTTTTTCAGGACAGGGCAAAAGAGGCAATAAGAAAGGTGGCCCAGAATAAAGGTCACATACTTATGGTCGGCAGGCCCGGGACTGGAAAATCCATGCTTGCCAACATGTTTGATAAGGTTCTTGACAGGTCCCTTGGGGAATATCTTAGACCGCAGGACTCGATTGTAGCCTTCCCTGGAAAAGATAAGAACCATATCCGTGTAGCATATCAAAATCCTGGAATGATCGACGACATAATCGGCAAAATGAGTATGGCGGTGGAAAAAGCAAGGCACAGTATCGACGATTTCAGCCTTTCTGATCAGATAAGCCCGGTGCGAAAGGTGAGGAACATGCTCCTCTGGACGGCCGCGATCAGCGCTGTTGGCGGCTGCTTCTATCCTGCACTGTTTTTGATAACAGGTATCACAGGAATAGGTTCAATATTCATGTTCATGCAGGAAAACAATTCCCGGGTTCAGGAGAAGATACAGCAGGAGGGCCAGAACAAACTGAATTCGGTTAAGCACTTACAGGATATGATTCCTGAGATACTTTTTGACCCCCGAAAGGACAGGGATTTGATGGCAAGGGTGTCAGAACCTAACGCGAGAAATATGAAGGGGGGATTCAGGCATGATCCGTATCAGTCAGGAAACCTGCATACACCCCCTCACAAGAGGGCTTTTCTTGGTGCCCACGCAAAGGCACCTGTCATATACATTGATGAGTTGAAGTCTCTTGTCAAGGCGGGCTATATGCCTGATTTACTGGAGATAATGCAAAACCGGGAGTTTGTCCTTGAGGGGGGAAACAATTCAGGCAGCGGTGTGGCTGACAGGTCGGAAAATCAACTGAAGGCTGACAATATAATCGTCGCCTGCTGTAACCATGATACCATGAGATACCTTCAGGAAGAGGGTGATGGAGCCTTTCTCAGCCGTATAGAGGATAAGGGAGAAATTATTCAGATGGAGAGCGCCGTCCCTGAGACCCATGAGAGCATCAGGCAGGCAGCCCAGTACATAAAACAGGAGATAGAACGGCTTGACCAGGAATTTATGGATGTCTGGGGAGAAGTGATTGAAAAAGAGGGGTATGAAGGCGTAAGAAAGAGGAGTGAGCAAATATTCGGCCGCAGTCTGCCCGTGGACTACAAGCTGGAAGCGAGGGAGTTTTCCCGGGGGGCAGTGCTTGAGATGATTAAGGAGCTGAGGTGCAGGGCATCGGATCGAAAGTTGAGCAGCATATTGCGTCCGTTAAATGGGATTATCAAGACAGCAGAGATGAATGCAATCCTGGACAACTCAGACCTGGTTGAGCCTGGGCATGTACAGGAGGCCCTTATAGAGCATGTCAGTCTCGAGGGATCAATCTCCAGGGAGATTATAGAGCATAAAAAAGATTTGAAAAAGTATTTGGCCTCCATAACAGATTCCATAGGTTATGTAGTGGGACTTGCAGTGATAAACTCAAGATCAAGCGGCCAGATGTTCGGTCAGCCACTTCCAATACACGGGCAGATTAATTCAGGAGGCTCGGATACGGTGACCGCGCCAGGAAAGCTTGGAGATATTGCAAAGGCCGCCGCGCAGAATGTCAGAGCATCTATAAAAAAGATTTTCAAGAAGATCGGTGCCCCGTATCTAGGACATGAGATGCATGTGGAATATATTCAGGCCCATGGTGGGGTGGAAGGTGATAGCGCATCAGTCGCAATGGACATAGCCCTCATATCC
Organism: Deltaproteobacteria bacterium; assembly: GCA_019307745.1. Classification (GTDB taxonomy): domain Bacteria; phylum Desulfobacterota; class DSM-4660; order Desulfatiglandales; family HGW-15; genus JAFDJA01. The sequence continues at coordinate 23,599 of JAFDJA010000014.1, forward strand.
GACTACATAAAGCAGCCCGTTGATCAGCGTTATGGAGTGACCGGTTCCCTTACAGGCGATGTTATCCTTGCGGTCGGCGGGGTTACTGAAAAGGTGAGGTCTGTTATGGATCCTGTACTCGGCATGAAAGGTGTCTGCGTACCGTGGCAGAACTGTAATGACGTCGAACCCCTTCTCATTAATATGGATTTTGAATATATTCAGAATGACGAGGTCCCCGGTATCAGGATATTCAGGTCTCCTGGCAGAAAGGACTCCTTTGATATATTCTTCTGCAAGACAAAATATAATGCCTATAAGATCCTTATGAGTTTGGAAAGGGAAGAGGTTGAGGAGAGAATGGCAGATCGGAGCAGAAAGGAACTGGAGTCAGCCCGGCACACCAGACCTGGCAGCTATGAGGCAATTCCTTTTCCTGCTTGAGAGTAGTCAGAATCCGAAATATTATATAAAATTTTACGGCCTGTTTAAACAGGCCTTTTTTTTGGCAAAGAGGATTTTGGACTGGAATCTTTCCTTTGTATCTTGAGGTTTCTGCTGGCATGTATTTTGCCGGTTTGTGTATGTGGTTCCTCTAAACTCGATACTGTCTGTAAGAAGGTCTTTTTATACACATAGAAAAGTGAGAAGCCAATGGTGGGTAAATTTCGGGTGTACTCCGAATTATAATAAAGGGCCATGGTGTGATTGCGAGGTGCTTATTAAACAGAAAAGCAGTACTGTTAAGGGTGGGGGCTGAGTCGCTCTGATGAATGAAGGCAATTTCTGTTTCACCGTCTGCCATGCGGGCCATAATATAGGTCAAGTAAGACCACTTGCCTTACAGGGATATGTAAGGGGATCAGAAATTTGATATTTCTTCAGCCAGTTCCGGATAATCCCTGAGTTTTTTTGCAAATTTTATATACTTGGAAACAATTGCCCTTACAGCCAACTGCAGAGTATATGCCCTGAGTGGTTTTTCAAGCAGATGGGTTATGTCCGAGGCAATGCACATATTTACTACGTCATCACTGGCGTTTCCCGTAATAATAATCGTATCTTCATAGGCCATAGGGAATCTGTCTGCTATCTGGTCCAGAAAGCTAAAACCAGTACCGTCTTTCATGAATACATCCAGTACAAAGATTGCCACACCAGATTGTTGTTCCCTGCAATAGACAATCGCATCATTGACATTTGTAAAAGATAGTACCCGCCCCCACGTGTAGAACTGTCTGATAATAAGAGACACCATTTCCCTTACTTGAGAATCATCGTCAATAATTATTACATCCAAGCCGTCTGACATAATCTGCCCACCCATTCCTTCTTTTGCGCTGAAATCTTATCAGGGTATTTGATCTCATGAGACTTTTAGTGTTTCAGTGTCCATGTGCAATGACCTTGGGGCCGCCTATTTGATGCAGACCTTTCTTACCTGTATTAGGTCAGTCTGGCCAAGCAGCACCTTTCTAATACCATCCTGCATCAGGGTTGTCATGCCATCTTTGATGGCCTGCTCTCTTAGATCCGCCATCTTTGCCCTGACCTGGATCATGTTTTTCATATCATCAGTTCCTGCAAGGATCTCATGGAGACCTGTCCTACCCCTGTAGCCTGTATTTCCGCATTTGGAGCAGCCTTCAGGCTTGAAAAGTTTTAATTCTTTATTGAATGGATATCCCAGTTTGTCAAAATCGCCATCATAGTTTCTGACAAGTGCGTCATATTCCTCCCTGTCAGGATTATATTCGGACTTGCAGTCTGAACACAAGGTCCTTACAAGTCTTTGTGCAAGCACTCCAAGTAGGGCATCAGCAAAATTGAAGGGGTCCATACCCATGTCAAGGAGGCGGGTAATCGTCTCAGGGGCACTGTTTGTATGGAGGGTGCTGAAAACAAGGTGTCCGGTGAGGGATGCCTCAATACCTGTAGCAACGGTCTCATGATCGCGCATCTCGCCAACCATTATAACATCAGGGTCTGCCCTCAGAAAGGCCCTCATTGCCGTGGAAAAGTCGAATCCGATTTTAGCCTGTACCTGTACCTGACGAAGGCCATCCTGTGTGATTTCCACAGGGTCTTCAGCTGTCCAGATCTTTGTCTCAGGTTTATTGATATGGTGCAGCGCTGCATGGAGGGTGGTTGTCTTTCCGCTACCGGTTGGTCCAACAACAAGAGCAATGCCGTATGGCTTCGCAATCATTTCCGTGAATATTGTATAATTCCTTTCATCCATACCCATTTTATCCAGGGGTATCGGCTCTCCTGCAGCAAGGATACGCATAACAACATCTTCATTGCTCCCTGCTGTGGGTATGGTGGCAACACGGAGTTCAATATCAAGGCGGGCGTATTTTTTAAATATGATCTTGCCGTCCTGGGGAAGACGTTTTTCAGCTATATCAAGGTCTGACATGATTTTGATACGGGAGACGATGGCCCGTTTAAAGGTATATGGGATAGTCTGATAGACCTGGCAGGCACCGTCAATCCGGAATCTGATAACTGAATTGGCCTTGCCCGGTCTAGGCTCTATGTGAATATCAGATACGTTTCTGTTATATGCATCAATAATCATCTTATTGACGAGTTGGACAATAGCCCCATCTTCCTCGCTGACCCTTTCCATATCTTCATCGTCTTCCTCCTCATCAATTCCCAGCTGGCCCAGGAGGTCCTCAATGCTTCCCGAGTCTTCCATTTCATATCCTTCGGTCTGTCCTATGCCGAAGAAGAGATCAATCATGGACAGAATGTCATCCTTCAGGGCTACACAATATTCAAAGTCCTTACCGGGCATAAGACGATTGATGGTATCTCTTGCAGGAAGGTAGTTGGGATTCTCCATGGCGATTACGACCTTGTCATCAGACTGGGACACAGGCACGAAGAAGTTATTTTTCAGGAAATTTATTTTGAGCCCCTTTAGGAGTTCGCCGGGGATGACCATCTTGTCATCGTATTCTAAAAACCTGGTCTTGTAATGGTTGGTAAGAGATTTCCCGATATCCTCTTTGGATACATTGTAGTCTTTCATCAATATGGTTTCAACCGACTGTCTCAGTTTTCTGGAATCACCGATGACTTTTTCAATATCTTTTTCAGTGATTATGCTGCTTGAGATCAGAAAATCAAATTTTGTAGCCCTTTTTTTCTGAGCGGTTTTCTGGTTTTTATAGAAGGCCAGACCAAGGACTGACGCTATTTCCTTAGCCGATTTTTGGTCTTCCACAGTGAACCGGGGGCCATTTTTTTTATTTATAAGCTGGATTACACCCAGGAGGTATTTGTTGTGGGAGATCGGGGCTACCAGTAACTGCTTAGTCCGGTAGCCGGTTTTTTTATCCCAGCTTTTGTCAAATGTCAGTTCACGGTTTCTCATTTTCAGTTCACTGCCATCATAGGCGTTTGAGATATTGACCATTTCCCCTGATGCGGCACAGTGGCCTGAAATACTGGCATTGCTTATGGGGACACGGATTTCAGATATTTCGGTTCCTGTCTTAAATCGTGATACTATCTGTTTTCTGATTCCATCCACAACATAGATGGTTATTCTGTCAGCATCAAACAGGCTGAGGATCTCTTCGCGGAGATTGAGGAGGATATCATCCGTGTCCGCCGCGGAATGAATTTTGTTTGTTATGTTATTGAGCTTTTTCTGGAACTGAAGTTTCTGTTCAAGAATTACCTCTCTATTGTCATTGTTTTTGGGCTTGCTCGATTTTTTTACTGTTACTGCCATATATTAAGTCCTGTATTATACTCCTGTTTAGGCAGGAAAGAGGTGAAACGCCAGGCAAGTGGTAATGACGGTTTGTCTTCCTTAATAATTTGTATTTGTGAGTTTTTTTATTCTAAATAGTTTTTAGAAATATGCAACATATTTCCTGAATCTAGTAACATTTATCTGCTTTGGCATCTTCTGTCAGTTTTGTTATCAAGGTTGTTTGTCTGTCCGCAATCCTGTATTCAGCCCCGCTCCTGCAGGGCGGCTTTCCAAAATCATGGTTTTGATCTTCATTAGACAATATACTCGGGCGTCAAAATTGATCCGACTTCCTTTCAGGAGGACTTCAACAGACGGTTCAGGATTCAAATATATATTAGTATATTTGTTTGCCAAGCCAGGCTGGTTGGATTATGGTTGTCCGGTTGTTTTTATTACCCATATAAATAAGGAGAGGAATCTGTGAAATGTTGATTGACAGCCATGCACATCTGGATATGTATGATAATGAAAGAGACCTTGATGATGTAGTGAACCGGGCACTGCAGGGGGGAGTCACACATATAATTGCTGTGGGTATAGATGTCACAAGCTCTTTCAGGGCGGCTGAACTTGCAGCTAGGCATGAATGCATATCCTCCACAGTCGGTCTTCATCCACATGATGCCGAAAAGGTCAATGCTGAAGCATTGGAAGAGCTCAAAAGCCTGGGGGGCAGACCGGAAGTTGTGGCATGGGGGGAGATAGGACTTGATTTTTTCCGCGATTATTCTCCTCATAAGACTCAGATAGAGGCCTTTAAGCTTCAGCTTGAGATGGCAGATTATCTTGATCTGCCTGTAATTATCCATGACCGTGAGGCACATGATGAGATTTTTGAGATCCTTAATAAAAAGGGGGGAAGACACCGTGGTGTAATTCACTGCTTTTCCGGGGATTATGAGCTCGCAATGGCATTTATTGATATGGGGTATTATATTTCTATCCCGGGTACTGTTACATACAAGAAAGCCTCGGTGGTCCAGGATGTGGCTGCCAGAATTCCTCTGGGACGGATGCTGGTTGAGACTGATGCCCCTTTTCTTGCTCCTGTCCCCAGAAGGGGCAAAAGGAATGAGCCCGTCTATTTGGCCCATACTGCGCGGAAAATCGCTCAGCTGCGTGGAGAAAGTTTTGAAGAGATTGCCAGGCGGACTACGGAAAACGCAAAAATCCTTTTCAGCCTGTCCTAGGATATGTAATAGTTGCGAAGGCTAGGGAGTCCGCCTGGATCAGACGTAAAAAAATTTAAACAATTTAGGGCTTTGAAGCGAGATTCCCAATGATATAATAGGGATGCATCTCTTCTTTCAAACTATTAAAATCTTACAACAGATTGAAAATATATAGAGGTAGCTAATTGTGAATAACAGTAAAGATAAATCAGATTTTAGAAATATAGACCAGGTATACCCTCTTATCCTTGCCTCTGCATCACCGAGGAGAAGGGACCTGCTGCAACAGGTTGGTCTACCGTTTGTCATCCTTCCGGCGGACATCGATGAGAGCGGGATGCATGTTGATCCTGCTGAAAATGCAAAGCTCCTGGCTGAAAAAAAGGCCTGTACTGTCTATTCAGGTACAGATAACGGCTGGATACTTGGGGTTGATACTACAGTGGTCATTGAAGATACCATTCTGGGGAAACCAGTTGGTGCTGCTGATGCCAGCTTCATGCTTGGTTTATTGAGCGGGAAATATCACAGAGTTATTAGCGGATTTTCTATCCTTGATCCTGAAGGGCAACCTGTTTGTTCAGATTATGTGTCCACAGATGTGTTGGTCAAGAGGCTAGCAGCAGAGGATATTTCAGCCTATATTGCTACAGGGGAACCCTTTGGAAAGGCTGGAGGATATGCAATACAGGGAGTGGGTTCATTTATGATAGAATCGATCAACGGATCCTACAGTAATGTGGTTGGACTGCCTGTGTGCGCTGTAATCAATGCCTTTCTGGAAGTTGGTGCATTAAAGAGATTTCCAATACCAAGATCAGACAGTATATAACAGACAGCAGATGGTATGTTTTACACTTTCCTTGTATCTGGAGAAGAAAGGATTTACTCCTTTAAGCTGTCATTTCACAAGTCAGGATTTTTCCCATGTTCTGCCTCCTGTGATCTATTACCCACCACCTGCCTTTTTTTTCCGCCTTTCTCCGGCTTATTCTTTTTTCTGTGAAAGTGCCTGTTGAAGCTTTTCCCCGAGGGATCCGAATGATTTTTTTGGGCTTTTTGCAAAGCTCTTCCAGTCACCTTCCTCCTGTGAGTCATTAGGGGCCAGTGTTATCTTTCTCTCATTAGTGTCTATCTCACTTATGATAATTTTTATACGGTCATCTTGTTTAAATTTGTCAAATAGGGCAGAGTTACTGGAGCTGCTTATTCTGGATTTTGGCAGGAGTCCGGTGATTCCAGGTTCCAGTTCTATAAAGAAGCCGAATTTCTCCTTTTTCTCTATCATACCTTC
>JAFDJA010000103.1 GCA_019307745.1 Deltaproteobacteria bacterium
GAAGATAGTAGACACCGTGCGCTGTTTTAATATATTCCATATCGACATTATACCACCGCCGGGCTCATTCATCCACGGGTAAACCCGTGGTCTTCTGTCTTCGACCGCATAAAGACACGTAACAGATGACGGGAACTCTTCATCTGCTTCATAAAAAATATAGCAAAGAGCGATTTTCGGCAGGGGATAGACAATAAAGGAAAAATCTCCCCCTGTTCCGTCAGAGGCCTCCTCCCCTTTTAGCGTTTCAACAATCGGCAGGATCGTCTCTCTGATGTTAGAAACATTAGAGACAAGCAGCTGTTCAGTATGGGTGGCAAAAGCGCCAACATAAGGCATGCTGTCCGGGAATTCCTTAAATGCTTTGAATGGTGCAGGAATACATTTATCGGGACGGGCATAAAGGGCATAAAGGGATATTAGAATACCTAACACAGAGGAGTGCTCTTCCTCACCAAAGGTAATCCCTTCCGGCTCGATAAAACACTTTTCTCCAAATGCTTCAAAAACAAACCTGTCACCCTCCTGCTCGCATGGAAGATTTTGTGCAAGATCTTCAGGTAGATTGGCATATAGTCGATCAAGATTATCCTGAACAATTTTTGAATAATTGTCTGTCATTGATTATCTCCGATATCTCTTCAAATCCAATATATGCATTAAGACTAAACAATACAGTCTTTCCGCAAAAACTATTGCGTACAATTCAAATTAATGCCGATTGCTCTTCAGAACGATGACATGCTACACAATGTTCCGAACCGTCAGTACCAGGTGCAGATATTGTCAGAGGCAATTCATTTCTGCAGCGGTTAATTACTATCGGACAGCGTGTATGGAAGACACATCCTTTCGGGGGATTAACCGGAGAAGGCACATCTCCTTCAAGAATAATCCTCTCTCTATCTTTTTCCTTAATAGGGTCAGGCATAGGAATAGCTGAAAGTAAAGCCTTAGTATATGGATGCCTTGGCAGATTAAAGACATCCTCTGTTATTCCATGCTCAACTATTTTCCCCAGGTACATTACAGCCGTTCTATATGCAATATGACGTATAACAGACAGATCATGCGAAATGAAAACCATTGTCAAATTTCTCTTTTTGCAAAGATTTATTAAAAGGTTAAGCACCTGTGACTGGATTGAGACATCAAGCCCTGATACTGGTTCATCAGCAATCAGGAGTTCCGGTCTGAGAGCCAGAGCCCTTGCTATTGCGATACGTTGTCTTTGCCCTCCTGAAAATTCATGGGGATATTTTTTCATAAATCTGGGTGCAAGACCCACTTCAGACATAAGGGATGATATTTCATGCAGAAGACCGGATCTTTTTACGATTCCATGATAGAGGAGGGGTTCTGCCAGTGTATCAGATACTGTCATACGAGGATTTAGAGATGCATAAGGGTCCTGAAAAATTATCTGAAACCTTGGGCGCTCTTTCGTAAGTTCTTTGCCGGATAGATTAGTGAGTTCCTGCTTATTCAAGATAATCCTGCCTGATGTCATTTTTACTAGATGCATTATTGAACGACCAAGAGTTGACTTGCCGCATCCTGATTCTCCTACAAGACCAAGCACTTTCCCCTTTTCAACAGATAGGGATACCCCATCAACAGCACGAACCATTCCTCTGAGTTTACGGAAAATAATCCCCTCATATATTGGAAAGTATGTCCTTAGGTTCTCTATCTCAAGAAAAATACCACCCATAAAAATTTGTCCTTCAGTTAACGCCTTTTATATTGATAGAACCCTCTTGAACCCTCATACACGCGGAAAAATGACCCTCTTCTATCTCTTTGGGCAGGATTGGTTTGGTAGTGCATTTATCAGCAGAATATTCACATCTTGGAGCAAAAGGACAGCCTGGAATCGGTTTAGAAACATCGGGGGGTTGACCGGACAGCCTGGAATCGGTTTAGAAACATCGGGGGGTTGACCCGGAATAGTATAAAGACCCTCTCCCGGAATATGAGAAGAGGGTATTGAGTCCAGCAATGCCCTTGTATATGGATGCTGTGGATTATAATAAACACTGGCAGTATCGCCGCTTTCCATTATACTTCCACCGTACAACACCATAATACTGTCTGCTATCCCCGCAATCACGCCCAGATCATGAGTAATAAACATTACTGCAGTATTATGCTCGTTTTGCAGCTTTTTAATCAGATCAAGAATTTGTGCCTGGATTGTAACATCCAATGCGGTTGTTGGTTCATCCGCGATAAGAAGTTCCGGCTCAGTAATAAGGGCCATCGCAATCATTACACGCTGTCGCATACCACCTGAAAATTCATGAGGGTATTGGCCCAATCGGTTTTCCGCGTCCTGAATACCAACCTCTTTTAACGAATTGATAGCCTTTTTATACGCCTCTTGCTTATCGATATTTTTATGGATCAGGAGTGGTTCAATAAGCTGAAAGCCTATTGTAAGGTAAGGATTCAAACAAGTCATAGGGTCCTGAAATATTAAAGAAATCTTGTTACCACGTATTTTCTGAAGCTCTTTTCGGCTACATTTAAGCAGGTCTTTGCCACCCCAAAAGGCTGTTCCGCTTTCGATTTTTCCAGGGGGGATTGGAATAAGCCCAAGAAGAGAATAGCATGACACGGATTTACCTGAACCTGATTCACCGACAATACCTAGCACCTTACTCTTTTCAGCCTCAAAGGAAATACCATTCACAGCCTTTACAATTCCATCTCTTGTATGGAAATATGTACGAAGATCTTTTACACATAACAATGCCAAATCAATTTCCTAATCTTTAGATGCCCTGGGATCAAGTGCATCTCTAAGCCCATCACCCAGAAAATTAAGAGAAAAAAGTGTAACTGAAAGAACAAGTCCGGGGAATACAAGAAGCCACGGATACTCTTCCATAGCTTCAACACCATAGGATATGAGGAGTCCCCATGAGCTCATGGGCGGTTGAACACCAAGCCCGAGAAAACTCAAAAACGCCTCCAGGAGCATAACACTGGGAATAGTAAGAGTTGAATAAACAATAATTATCCCAAGCACATTTGGGATAAGATGCTTGAAAACGATCTGCCTATGGGGAATCCCCATCGCTATGGCAGCTTCAATAAATTCCTGTCTTCTTATGGAAAGCACTTGACCTCGAACAATTCTTGCCATAGTGAGCCATTCAACAGCGCCTATAGCAAGAAAAAGAAGTAAAAGGTTCCGTCCGAATATTACTGTGAGAAGAATTATGAAAATCATAAAAGGTAATGCGTAAATGATATCAACTATTCGCATCATGACAGAGTCAAGTCTTCCTCCAATGTAACCTGCGATAGTTCCCCAGAGTACACCTATACACAACGATACAAAGGTCGCAAGAAAACCAACCATAAGAGAAATCCTTCCGCCATATAAAATTCTTGAAAAAAGATCTCTGCCGAAAACATCTGTTCCAAGCAAATGATCAATTGAAGGAGGGACGGCGCCAAGTTCCAGATCTTGCACCTCATAAGAATAGGGAGCGATTAATGGAGCAAAAACAGCGCTAAGTGCTATAATTAACAGGATAAAAAAACCCGATACCGCGAACCTGTTTTTCTTAAGGCGGATCATAGCGTCATACCATAGAGTGGCACCGCTTTCTTCTTTAATAGCCTGCTTAAGTGCTTCCAGATTTTTTTCAGGTTCTGTAAATGGGACCATTTTTGCTTTTAATCCTGGCTGATATCATATTTAAGTTTTGGATTCAGGAATATTGTTAAAATATCTGATAAAAGATTAAAAAGAATAATAAGTGTTGAAAGAAAAATTGTTGTACCCATTATCATTGTATAATCCCTGTTAAAAGCAGCCTGTATAAAAAACCTTCCAAGACCAGGAATCTGGAATATTGTCTCAATAACAAATGAACCTGTGAGAAGCCAGGCAGCAGCAGGCCCCAAAAAGGAAACAACCGGCAGTAATCCGCCTTTTAACGCGTGTTGAATTACTATCCTATATTCTGGAACTCCTTTTGCACGCGCGGTTCTTATAAAATCCTGAGAAAGAATCTCAAGCATTCCACCTCGACTCAACCTTGCCACATAAGCAGTATAGGCAGAACCCAATGTAATCGCAGGAAGAATTTTGTCCCCTGGTATTTCACCCCATCCTGATACAGGTAACCATTCAAACCATATACCGAATATTAAGATAAGAAGGGGTCCGAGCAGAAAATTAGGCATGCATATTCCTACCATAGAAATCGACATTGGTAGATAATCAAAAATAGTATTGGGTCTTAGTGAGGCTGTTACACCGGCAGTTATACCTACGCCAAGGGCAACGAGTAACGCATAACAACCTAGTTCAAAAGTAACAGGAAGTCCTATGAATATCATCTCTGATACACTGCGATTTGGGTGTCGAAATGAAGGTCCAAAATCACCCTGCACTACATTTTTCATATAATCAAAAAATTGTATGTGTACAGGAGCATTCAGGTTATAACGTTCATTAAGATTCTTCAAGATTTCGGGAGGTACAACCTTCTCTGAATCAAAAGGGCCTCCTGGAGCCAAACGTATAAGAAAAAAAGTTATAGCAGCCACACATAACAGAACAGGTATGGCAATAAGAATCCGTTTTAAGATAATTTGGAACATAACTCCTTTCTGATCCTCTCTTTTCTAACCATCCTATTTGTCTGCTGAAAGATAGACATATTTATATGGATGATGATCAAGAACATTGGGGTACCAGCCCTTTACATCAGGTGAAATCAAACGGATAATTGTATATGTATAGATAGAAATTATCGGAGCTTCATTCAAAAGAATTTTTTCAGCCTTCTGGAATAATGAATATCTTTCTTCTCGATTTGCTGTCCTGGATGCCTGAGATATAACATCATCATATACCTTGTTTGACCATCCTGTATTGTTATTGCCACCTCCTGTTAAAAACATATCCAGAAAGGTGTTGGGATCAGGGTAATCTCCAATCCAACCTGCACGGGAAATAAAATAGTTTAATTCCTCCACGCTATCCAGATAAACCTTCCAGTCCTGATTAACAAGTGTAATATCTATATTCAGCGCAGTCTTCCACATCTGCTGGATAGCAACAGCAATCTTTCTGTGAGCGTCATTTGTATTGTAAAGTATTTCTGTGGTAGGAAACCCTTTCCCATCAGGATATCCCGCTTCAGCCAGCAATCCTTTTGCAGCCTCAACATCATATGGCATCTCCGATTCTGGAGTATATCCCATAGTATCAGGAGGAGTAAATGAGTATGCCGAAAGCTGTCCACCTTTTGTTACTTTTTCAACAATCTGCTTTCTATTTATGGACATTGCAAGCGCGCGTCTCACCCTGACATCATCAAACGGTTTCCTTGTGACATTAAAGCGATAAAAGTAAGTCCCTAAAAAAGGATCAATATGGATAAGGCCTGGATTCTTTTTTTTATATACTGCTATTTTTTCAATAGGAATAGCAGTACCTGTTGAATGAAGCTGACCAGCCCTGAACATCCTTTCTTCTGTATTTAAGTCATCAATAGGATAAAATCGGATCTCATTCAATCGCACCTTTTCCGCCTCCCAATATTCCGGATTTTTTTTAACAATAATTACCTTATTAAGCTCCCAGTTTTTCAGTACAAATGGACCGTTCCCAACAAAGTTTCCCGGTCGTGTCCACATTGATCCCCTCTCATCCATCTTGCCGAATTTTTCGATTGTTCCCCTATGCACCGGAAAGGTGCTGTGATGAACAAGAAGAGAAAGAAAATAAGGGGTAGGGGCTATAAGTGTTACCTCTAAAGTATAATCATCAAGTGCTCTTACACCCACCTGTTTAAAATCATCAATCTCTGACTTATTGAATTTTTCAGCATTCTTAACACAATAAAGCGAATATGAATATTGGCAGGCTAGTTTTGGAGCAAGCAATCTTTTCCATGAATAAACAAAATCATGTGCCAGAACCTGATCACCATTGGACCATTTCCTATTCTTTCCTATTTTAAATGTATAAATTGTCAAATCTTCTGAAACACTCCATGACTCGGCCATACCCGGCAAAGGTGCAAGCGTAGCAGGATCTTCAGTAACAAGACCTTCTAAAAGGGAGGAAATAATATAGTGCTCTGGCATACCTGTTGTAATATGTGGATCAAGGTCTTCTGGTTCGGCCCCGTTTCCTAAATGAAAAATCTGATTTTTTGTCCCTGACACAACATTTGTTTCACGATTTTTCGAACAAGAAACTGAGATAAATACAACCACGGCAAATAATAAAAACAGAAATATTTTAACGACCTTATGAAATTTTTTCATTTTAATCCTCGTATTAGTAATTTACAGCCTGTTGACAGATCCAAAATATAATAAAATTTCATTTCCAAATAATTAAAGAAGCTGATTTCAAGTCGTTATATAGTATTTACCTGTAAAGAAAAACAGATATTCTGCTTGATTCAATAAAGAAGCTGCTTTTTACAACATGGGAAGTATAGATGAATTCCTATTGTGGATCAAGGAGAAAGGGAGTAAAGTTTGTGCAACTTTAGTCTCAAGCTAACATAGCCTTAACTCATACTGTTATTTAAGTACAATCTTTCAAGCATTATATTGAATACTTGAATCGCACGCTAGATATCGTTGCGAGGCGCTGAACATGCGAATCCTATCTGTAAGATCGAGCCTGCGTCCCGAAAGCTATAGAAAGCCTTATATTTCAAGCTAAGTTGGAAGAATTTTGACTTGCAGCAATTTTGTCTATAAAGTAGGAATCAAAATTGTGTATTCGAAAATCCGCTTTGAAGAAATGGTCGTGCGGAAAACCTTACTGTCAAACAAACTTTATACTGTCTTGACCGGGCACGCCACAGTTGAGGCCTAGTGTAAGATTCAGATAATAACACAAATTGAGCGCAAGCTATAAATTTTCTATTATTTTCTACAAATATTAAACCGTTAGGATAGAAGGCTATGAATAAATATCTTAAAATCATATTTGCACTTTTCGTGGTCTTAATTATTTGTTACTTTTTTCTAAATACTGTTAAACCGGATGAAGATCCATCAAGAGCAATGGTTGAGTCCTATAAATCTGAGTGCAGAGAGGATATCAAAGCCGGCCGGGATCTCTTTAAAAGACTTGAAACCTATTCAGGCCCAAAAAACGTAGAGACCATCCTTGCTCCCCTTAATGATCTGGCCATTATTTTAGGGAGTAGCTCTAGCAAAGCTGTGTTGTATCAATGTGTTCACCCTAATGCTGAAATCCGTGATATTGCAGTATCTCAGGAAAAGGAAATCATTAAACTTGCTACAGACATAGCACTTTCTGTTCCGATCTATCATGCCTGCAGTGCTGTTGACGTCTCAGACAGAGAGGCTGTAACTCAGCGATTCCTGGAGCATACACTCAGAGATTTCAGACGCAGTGGGGTAGACAAATCTGAGGAGACGCGGAAACGAATCAGGGAACTGAAAGATGAACTGGTAGTACTCGGTCAGGAGTTCTCGCGTAACATACTGGAAGATGTGCGCAGCATTACTCTCAATTCTGTTAATGACCTTGCTGGCCTTCCATCTGACTACATTGATGCTCATAAGCCCGATGGAAACGGCAAAATACATATTAATACTGATTATCCTGACTTCATACCTTTCAGCCGTTATGCCCAAAATGATCAAAGCCGTTTTGAACTTTATAAGCACTTCAGAAACCGGGGTTACCCCCAGAACAAAGCTGTCCTGAAAAATATCCTCATGAAGCGCTATGAGCTTGCTCGATTGCTGGGATACAAAAACTATGCTGCGTATGTGACTGAGACAAAAATGATCAAGTCAGAAAGCAATATAAGAGATTTCATATACAAAATCTCTGAGATTGCTACTACCAGAGCGGAAAAGGAATACCAGATATTACTGGAACGCCTGCGAAAAACAGATCCCAAAGCCACAAAAATCGGTGACTGGCAGAAGACATACTTTCAAGAGTTGGTTAAACAGAAAAGATATAATATAGATTCAAAGGACATCCGAAAATATTTCCAATTTGGTAATGTTCGCAATGGTATTTTTGATTTGACGACCACCTTGTATGACGTAACTTTCAGGCCTTGGAAGACTGAAATCTGGCATGAAAGCGTTGAGGCCTATGAAATGCTGGACAAAGGTCGAGTAATAGGACGTTTTTTTCTAGACCTTCACTCCCGTGAAAACAAATATAAACATGCTGCCCACTTTGATCTCAAATCGGGTGTGACCGGTCGTCAGATACCAACATCCGTCCTAGTCTGCAATTTCCCGGGCGAAGAAAATGAATCTGCCTTAATGGAACATTCTCAGGTCGTAACATTTTTTCATGAGTTTGGACATATGTTGCATCATTTTTTTGCAGGTAACCAACAATGGGTCAAATTTTCTGGGATTGCCACTGAATTCGACTTTATTGAGGCACCATCACAAATGCTGGAAGAGTGGGTATGGGATACAACCACACTTCAAATTTTTGCAGTCAACAAAGAGGGGCAGACAATCCCGCCCGAACTGGTAGAGAAAATGGTAGAGGCAAAGGAGTTTGGCATAGGCTTGGATACAAAACATCAGATGTTTTATGCTGCCATGTCTCTGGATTTTTATGACTGCGACCCAAATGATCTAGACCTGGATGCGACAATGAGTGCCCTACAAAACAGATACTCCCCTTTTGAATATGTCCCCGCAACCCACATGTATGCCAACTTCGGACATCTTGACGGTTATTCAGCAATGTACTTCACCTACATGTGGTCAAAAGTCATATCAAAAGATTTATTCAGTAGATTTAAACAGGAGGGAATGCTTAATCCTAAGATTGCAGGAGAATATCGAAAGGCAGTACTGGCTGTGGGAGGGTCAAAGGACGCGGTTGATTTGATCAGGGATTTTCTTGGACGCCCATACAGTTTTGAACCATTTGCTGTTTGGCTTAACGATGATGAAAGTTCTAAATAAAAAAATTAGATCCCTGTATGAAAGTGTAAAGACATTAATTGAGAAATATCAATAAATTTGATCATGGTCTTTTTTGTGAACGTTTTTTCCATAAGATTTACTCGCCCGCCCCTCACGCATTAAGAGAGGCGGATTAAAAGGATCAGGCAACCTGTTATTTCTCCTTTAAAAGGGAACTTGGGCCTCATTTTACCAGACTCCAGTTTTTCACTTGACTTTATCTAAAAAACTGATAGATTCACGGACTCATTGGGGGATAGTATAGCGGTAATACGGCAGGTTCTGGCCCTGTTATCCAAGGTTCGATTCCTTGTCCCCCAGCCAGCACTTAATGCCACAAACATCGGCTTAATATAATGGTCCCATCGTCTAGCGGTTTAGGATACCGGCCTCTCACGCCGGCGACACGGGTTCGATTCCCGTTGGGACTACCATTAACAACATAACTCATTGAGTTTTCATTTTTTCAAATTTGTCCAGGCGGTTACAACCCCTAAAATTCCAATTAGTTTGTCACCAGCCCAACAGGAATTTCCGAATTAATATAAAAAAATATTAATACATGTTGACCGTATGGAATTTATAATTTCACATAGGTCGATATTTAATAAAGAATTCAAATTTCATAAATTATAAAGAGATATAGAGACACACATGACAAAGGAAAAACTCATTAAAACTCTCCAAAGATTATTGGATACGGATAACAACCTGAATTTCCTGCTAAAACTGGAAGCATCTGAACTTGAAACATTGATTGCCTGTCTCAGAGAAAAAATAGACTATAAATAGCTTATATCACTTGAAATTTATAATAGGTAGCCTCATATATTTTAGGTAAGGATTAAATCAAAAAAATAGGTTTGTTTATTTATGGTACAATCATCAAACTGAGGGTGACTTTGGGTTCGAACGGAAATTACTTCGCAATTTCCGAACTCAGATTATGGTCAGATTTGGTTAATCTGATTGAACAAAATTACAGGAATAACAACTCTCTTTCATGGATTATACAATTGAGGATCGACCAAAATGATCGACAGGTGAAGTGTGAAAGTGTGATTTTTAACAAGGCCCTTAATATATATTTGTAATACGTTCCAAATCCGTCTTCCTCTATTGATTACAAGACCAGACAGATATCATGCCTGTACCATTCTATTTTCAATCCTCTCACACCAAAGCCCAAAACGTCGAAACCTGGTCAATTTAACACCCACACTGGCAGGTCGATCATGATTATCCTGAGCACTAACCCAGCAGATTATTCCTTTAAGCCTAATTAAAAAGTCTCCCTCATAGAGTCTAGTATTCAAATTTACCTCTTGGCCTGTCTTAAAACAGTGAGAATTGAAAATTTTAAGACAGAGCCCATCAAAACTGGCATCTTGAGTCTCGCCTTGAAATTTATAGCCTCGAAACCGTTTTTCCAGGCACTTACCGGATACAGCAAGTGAAAGACGCACACGTTGGAAACGTCTATTCTCAGTTAATATAACTGCCACTAATCATCCCTCCCGACTATTATTTTGCTTTGTTTTAATTATTTACACTGAAATTACATATATGCCCATTAAATGTCAATGATGATATCGATGGCATTATATCAGTCCATCGTCTCATTGTAGACAATCTCAAAAATACTCTTTCTACCGCCTTTGCCAGATCTGTCAGAAAGCTCTCATCTCTCATCCTGGGTAAAAAAAGTCTTTATCTCATTAAATATTTTTTATCCCTGTATCAGCCCCTTATTTGCCTCTGACTACTCATCATTTATTTCCAACAGCCATTTCTCATATGCCTTCTGAGTGCGGTTGAGTCGCTCATTCAGCAGCTCCATAAACTGGTCAGCGGTCTTATTTATTCCAATCATTCTCCTTGCAAGAGCAAGAAGCTCAAAAGGATCCTTGGGGATTGCATGTATTTGTCTATCCTCAAGAATCTGAAGGTAGTGTTCTACCCTGCGCAGAAATATATAATCCTCTTTTAGATGCTCTGCCACAGCATAAGGTAGGATATCAATGTTATTTAGGGCCTCTATGGCAGCTATTGTATTGCCAATGACCAAACTGTTATTCACAGGGCAATGAATAAGCTGGAGTCCCTGTACAAGAAACTCCGCATCTCGTATCCCGCCCAGCCCTGATTTTACATCCACTGTTTTATTGAGAAAACTGCCAGAAGCCTTAATAGCCTCTTTGCGCAGCCTATCTATTGAACCAACAATCTTATACCGCTCACGTTGTTGGATAATACTGGGTTGGACCTGTTTTAGAAAATCATATCCAAGAAGCTGATTGCCGGCAATAGGTCTCAATTTAAGAGCAGCCTGGATCTCCCAGAGGGCAGCAGAACTCTGATAATATTTCAAAAGCGCAGAGACTGAAGGAACCAGCTCACCTGCACTACCAAAGGGACGTAACCTGAGATCCACACGATAAGCATACCCCTCGTCTGTATGGGCAGAGAGGTCATATCTGATGCCCTCTGCGATCTGATGAAATATCTTTTTATATTTACTCATATTCCTATCACTAAAATCCGCACTGTCCCAAATTGCCAAAAGATCAATATCTGAACTATAGTTAAGCTCATACCCTCCCAGCTTGCCAAAGGCCATGATGCAAAAACGATTCTTCAGCTCCTCTATTACCGCACTATCCTCCTTCTCTTTCAGCTCTTCAAGACGCCTTTCAAGCGCTATTTGTGTACATGCCTCCGCAAGTATGGAGAGCTCCTGCATAATATCAAGTATATTTACCTGTAAACATATGTCCCGAGTACCAATACGTAGGGTCTCACGTCTCCTTAACCGACGAAGCTTGTTAAGCCATTCATCATGACCTGAACAGCTGTCCGATCCCATCCTCAGCTCCTTTTCCAGTTCCTCTCTTTTTCTGATATTATGCAGTAAATTAGGATCAATCAACCAGTCAAGAAAAACCGTATTACGAACAAGTGTGTCTGCCAAAAACTGACTTTCGGAAAAAAGACTAAGAAGGATCTCAAGACGAGTGGGCTGGGAAAGAAGCATTTTGTAATGGAACTCAGGGCTTACAAGGGAATAAACAAAACGGTCCCAGTTATTAAGTGCCATGTCAGGATTGGCCTTATCTGCAAGTATGTCACCTGCCAGGATAGCTATCCTGGCAAATGTATCTCTCCTACTCCCTTGCCCTGCCAGTGCTCTGAGATTTGAATAAGCACGCTCAGGATTATGAAACCCAGCATCGACCAGTATCTGCTTACGCAGATCTTCTGGGGGATCGTCAGAAAGTACCAGATCTGCAATGGTTCCTGCAGATGGATTTGGGAGGGAGTCTCGACCGAAATGACGCTCAACAAACACGCGAACTACCGCAGTGTGTGTCTCAAAATCCAGATAAAGCTGCTGACCAGGGTCAAGTCCTTCTCCTACCTGGTAATCCATACGTCTGGCAAGATGGCTGAACTCATCCGAATCTGCAGGAGGTAAAAAAAGATCCTTAGCAGAGCCACGAAGCATACGCATGCCATTAATCAAATGTCTGAAAAAATCATATGCCTTCAGGAGACGGTCCGTATCAGCAGACGATAATACACCTTCATTACCCAATACTGCCAGGGCCTCATGAATCCGTGCAGTCCTGAGTTCAGGGATGTTTTTAGCATACATGACCTGAAGTATCTGTACATCATACTCAATATCCACAAGACCTCCCGGGCTGAACTTGACATTCTTGCCGCTGTCCACTTTTTCATGAAACTGTTTTTCCCTCAGCTCTCGAAGCTCTTTAAAATCGATACTGTCGGAAAAATAGACCATCTCATCCCTGAGGCGTTCAATACGCTCCCCAAGCGATTTATCCCCGCCCGCGGCACGAAGTCTTACTAGTGACAAAAGTTCAAATGAATGTGCACTTCCATTTTTACCGTAATAGCGGCAGAAATTTTCAAGACTACAGGCTAGCGATCCTGAATTACCATATGGCCTGAGTCTGAGATCTATCTGGAAGATCCCCTCCCTTTTTGCCTCAATAAACCTGCCTATCCCCTTTACCATACTATAGACAAAAAGGAGTTCAATATCAGAAGCATACCCAAGCGCTACGCCGCCAAACTTGCCAAGCCCCAAAACTGCATAGGTGGCATTAAGACCGGCGACCGACATTGGCTTTCCATACTGTTCAGTAAGTTTATCAAACACACATCTTGAGGCCTCATTCACAACCAGCTCAGCAAGGATGGTCAGCTTGGCAGAAAGCGTACGCAAATCAACATCAGGATTGAGTATATGCTCAAGGTCAATAAGAAAAATTTCATTATCCTTTATTCTATTCAGCAGTTGCTTCTTCTCTACAAAAGATAAGGTGTCTTTAAGTTCTTTTTTAAACTTTTCCCTTAAAGCATCTTCTGTACTGCTGAGCATATAAGAATCTGAATGTGCCCTGAAAATGGGAAGCAGGGATTCATATTGCAGGTGAATGAAGTCTTCCCACAAAAAATCACTAGCCCCCAGGAGTTGTGCAAGATCCTGTAGGTTCCGGGGATCGGTAAAGCGGCTAATCCACTGATCCTGAAAAGGCTGATCCATTAAATCTTTTACCATATGCTCAAACCGCGAAAGCGCGATGAAGGGATCAGGCGCATTTGAAAGAAAATATGTGAACTGTTTTGTGAGTAGAACAGAGAGTTTAATACGGTCAAGCGCCTCTTTATCTTCAATCTTTAAACCTCGGGAATCAAGCAGATCAATACGATCCTCAATTCGACCGTGTATAGTTCGAATCCTAACATGTTCGATTACCATGCCATGAATTGAAAGTGCGTTTGATAGGGCATACAAAAAAGCTGGGGTGTCTTCGGAAACGATCTTCAGGCTGGTAAACGGACCAACATCATTGTCAATCTCAATGTCAACCGGATACAGGACTGGGGCTGACTTAAGTTGTAGAAATGCCAGATGTTTGACCACTATACTGTTAACAAGGTTCTTTACCTCTGTCACAGACTTTGAGCTACCATCTTCAAGAAAAGATATAACAGATTCCAGTCTCTGCCAGATCTCCTTTTCCCACTGATTAAACGGTAAGGGAGACTCCAGCATTCCTGAAAAGTGATCTATAATCCGTCTCCTGTTTAAAATCTCCTGTGCACCTGACCTTAACAATAACCTTTTTCCCTGGCGAAAAACCTTCTCCCGTTCATCAGCTCTTCTCTTATATGTAAAGACGTTTCCAGATTGTATATTAAAGCCGGTTCCTGCCAGCACTCCTGAAATGAGTGAAAACTCTGCAGGGTAGTCAAACGCAAGCACAGTAAGGTTAATACTGCCGTCCCTGTTCTTATCAATAAGCAGTTCCATTGGATGTTCAGACGTGAGCCTTGAAAGGGCATAAAGATGTCTGTCTTGATCCTTTTTTGTAAATGAACTGAAATAATCCTTTTCCAGCCTTAATATATGATCCCGAATGAAACTCTCTTCAACTTCAGGACAGGAAGATCTGAATATGTCTATCGTAGGTTTCATGTATACAGGTTCCTAAGCTAAATTATAATGCAGTCTTATTTCATATGAGACAATTTATCAGACTATTATCCTACATACTACTATTTTTTAACTCCATGTCCTGAAGGCGACTGAGCTCAAGCAGAAGAGCCCTTGACAGCTTAACGCTATCAAGGGCTCTTTTAATTCAAACAATATCCTTTATTACCAATTACTCATTGAAAAATTACACTTGCAAAAACGGAAAATCAGATATCATAGTACAAGGCAAACTCCCACGGATGGGGACGGAGATCAAGCGCCTGCACCTCATTTTCCATTTTATAATTAATCCATGTCTCAATAACATCAGGTGTAAATACATCACCCTTTAAGAGATAATCATGGTCTTCAGCAAGGGCATTTAGGGCTTCCCTTAAAGAGCCTGGAGTCTGGGGAACATCAGCCAGTTCCTCAGGGGAAAGATCATAAATATCCTTATCAAGGGATGCTCCAGGATCAATCTTATTCTGGATTCCGTCCATAGCAGCCATAAGCAAAGCTGAAAAGGCGAGATATGGATTAGAACTTGGATCTGGACAGCGGAACTCTATACGTTTTGCATTTGTTGACTGTGAATATAGAGGAATCCTTATGGCAGCACTCCTGTTACGCTGGGAAAATGCCAGATTAACAGGGGCCTCAAAGCCAGGAACCAGGCGCTTGTAACTGTTTGTAGTAGGATTAGTGAATGCTAAAAGAGATGGTGCATGTTTCAGGATACCGCCTATTGCGTAGAGAGCCTGCTCTGAAAGTCCAGCATATCCGTCACCCGCAAACAAGTTCTTCCCATCTTTCCATAGGGATAGATGAACATGCATACCTGATCCATTGTCATTATACAGAGGCTTTGGCATAAATGTTACGGTGTGCCCCCACTGGAGGGCGGTATTCTTGACTACATATTTGAATTTCAAAAGATTATCACCCATCTCTACAAGGGGCGCAAATTTCATATCTATCTCTGCCTGACCACCGGTTGCCACCTCATGATGCTGAGCCTCCGTCTCAATACCAATAGACTCGAGAGTAAGGGCCATCTCTGAACGAATATCCTGCTGACTGTCTGTGGGTGATACTGGAAAGTACCCCTCTTTATAGCGGGGCTTGTAGCCCAGATTCGGTTCTTCTTCACGCCCGGTATTCCAACGACCCTCCATTGAGTCAATGTGGTAGTAGCCCTCGTGGGAGTTCTGATCAAAACGGATATCATCAAAGATAAAAAATTCTGCTTCAGGACCAATGTAGGCAGTATCTGCCATACCTATGCTCTTCATATAGGATTCTGCCTTACGTGCGATATTTCGAGGATCCCTGGTATAGTCTTCCCCTGTAACTGGATCACATATATTGCATATCATGACAAGAGTCTTTACCTGGAAAAAAGGATCAATAAATGCAGTCTCTGCAACTGGCTTTACAAGCATATCAGACTCGTTAATGGCCTTCCATCCACGTATACTTGATCCATCAAAACCCAGACCCTCTTCAAACAGGTCCTCTGTCAGTTCACGAATTGGAACAGAAAAGTGCTGCCACATCCCGGGGAAATCCATAAACCTGAGATCAAGCATCAGAACCTCTTCTTTTTTAGCTAATTCAATTACATCCTTGATAGTTTTTACATCACCCATTTATTTACCTCCATAGTAATATATATATTTTCATTTAATACAATATCAGCCTACAGTTTATATTATCATGTATCAGATACAGAATATGCAGTCAACAACCACCCCTAAAAGGGGTGGCATGAAAAGTGACCCTAAAAGGGTAAATTTATTTCCACAGTTTCCTTTGTTCCATAATTTTATCTTTATGCAACTGTTTGCGAACA
>JAFDJA010000015.1 GCA_019307745.1 Deltaproteobacteria bacterium
GCAGTCAACTGTACTTTTAGCTGAGCTATTCTTCTTAAGCCCTAATTCTGTATGTATTTTATTTTAAATATCATTTTTTAAATGTTTCATCAAATACATTACAATATTTCTTGGTTCATTTTATTGTCTCTTCTTATTGTAAAACCGGAAATGGGGTACTATAACCTGAATCTTGCATAAACAATATTGAAGCGGTTACACAGCAATTTATTTGGATAAAGCAGGTGCTACCTTCTGGTTTTGACGGCCTCATTTTCGTATACAGACATGAAAATTATACCGGTATAAAATGGATTATAGAAGTAAAATATGCATAATTTGAGATGCTTATCCATGATGTGATAGGGACATAGAGATTAGGAAACAGTAAAGCGGATGCCAAGGAATAGTTTACAAACAGGAGAGAGTTTAAAGGGCTGAATCTCCAGCACTTTCTGATTTGGTTTGAGAGGTCTCGCGAATATAAAGATCTTGACAAAATGAATATATTCGATACTGTTTCTTGTGTGGTCTATTCTGTAATTTTTTTCACCGCAATATTAACCTTTTTTTATGTCCCTGCGAAAATTCTGGAGATGAATGGTTGTGTGTAAATATTTTCATCTTGACTTTTTCCCTGTAGCCACGTTTATTTTAGGGAGTGAAGTGTTATTAACATTCAAACATGGAGAAAAAAATGGTTTTAAGATTAATATCTTTTATGGTTGTCATCAGTTCTGTGCTGTTTTTCCCAGCCCATTTTTTTGCGGCTGAATATGAATGGCCCATATCATTTCTGCCTGATACAGGTCAGACAGGAAGTCATACAGATGTCCCAGGAGAAGATTCTGACTACTTAATAAATCCCCTCTCCTATACAGATAATAATGACAATACTGTTACAGATAATGTGACAGGCCTTATGTGGCAGAAGGATCAGAGCGACCATACAATCCTCTGGAATGATACAGTTAAATACTGTGAGGGTATAGATAATGGCGGATATGATGACTGGAGGCTTCCCACAAGTATTGAGCTGATCAGCATTATTGACAATTCAAAGGCGCGTCCAAGTACGCATGATGGCGTGTTTACTGGCTATTTCAGGGCAATGAAATACTGGTGGTCATCCACAACACAGGTGTATCGTAATGCAGATACAGCATGGGTTGTTAATGGTATAGGCGGTATCGGCAATCATCCTCAGACCGAGTCTGCAGCTTGTGTGAAGTGTGTCAGGGATCATGTTAATGTGCCTCAGAAATCTGATGTCAGATTCACAAATAAAGGAGAGACCATTGAGGACAGCTTTACCGGGCTTGTGTGGGAGGCTGGAAAGACTGCCCAGGGCGGTGCTGTTTTTACATGGGAGCAGGCACTTAAGAGGTGTGAAGATCTTGTGTTTGAAGGAAATGACGACTGGAGGCTGCCAAATCACAAGGAGATTAAGGCAATCAACAATGATTCCAGTGGTGAAGGGCCTACTATATACAGTGTGTTTAAGGTGCCGGCCCCTGACAACACCAGGAACCATCCTGCATACTGGACCTCAACCACTAATATTGAGCCTGGTGATGATAAACAGGCCTGGATCATTGCGTTTAATGCCGGACTTACCACCCACCTGGATAAAACAGAAAAGCATTATGCGCGCTGCATCAGGGGTGGAAAAGAGGTGGATGGGACGGTCAGATAAAACAAGACCACAGGAAGTCGTTTTTTATGTGTTCTAGATGGACATGATGACTGGCGGCTGCCCAATGTTAAGGAACTGGGGTCCTTAAGCGATGATATCGGAAGGGGCAATCCTTCAATAGACACATCTATTTTCAGTGTGGCCCAGACAGGGAGCTCCAGAACAAAATACAGGTACTGGGCGTCCTCTACGCTGGAGTATCGTCCAGCGGATGCCTGGCATGTGGATTTTCAGCATGGACTCTCCTCTTTCGCAAAAAAGACCGACTCATCTCTTTATGCCAGGTGCGTTAGACACGACTAAGTATATCCTGTTTTCTGAATTAATTAAGGGCAGATCTTTTGATCAGAAGATCTGCCCTTTTTGTATGTATCAGGAGTCAGAGGTATGAGTAACCTTCATTAAGAAATCTGATGAGTGTTTAACAGGCGGTTAATGGGATGTGTTCGATTTATTTGCTGCTCTTAAATACCCGTTTATCAAGCATCTCTAAGGCCGTTTCCCTTTTTAACGGTTTTAAGACATAATCATTCATGCCTGCCTCAAGGCATTTCTCCTCATCTTCCAACCTGCCATGGGCAATGCGGTTTATATCAACAAGGCTCACTTTTTAAGGGTGGTTTCATTTCCCAGAGATCTTGCCTCAAAAAAACAGATATATATTTCGGCCCATAATGGAAGTTACAGATATCAAAGTTTGAAGCTTTGGAAAAAACGAAATAATCATGTATGAAGCACGAAATTTTCGTGCTATAATTTTATGAAAAGCCTTGAAATAAAGTTATTATTTAGATTGCAGCCGTTGTGGTTGAAAAATTCTTCAGGAATTATTGTGATAAAGATTGATGAGTGAAAAGATTCGAGAGTTTCATACTAAAGTTTGATTTTCGATTAGGATTTGAGGAATCTAGAATTTTATATTAGGAAGGTTATGAAAACTTTTAGGCAACAGCTCATAGCAATTCAACGAAGAATTTATAGGAAGAATGTCAGGCGGATGCAAGACAATCTGGGCCATAATTCCGCGATCAAGCGTTATGAAAAGGAGTATTCGCATTATTTAAAGAATTATGAGGAGATCTCAAATAAGGCGGAACTTATCAAGAAAGTCCTCGCCTCAGACCTGGTTTTTCATGGTGATTATCATACTTTGAGACAGTCACAGCGTTCTATCCTGCGTGTGCTCCGGGAAATAAAGGGGAAAAGGGATATAATACTGTGTCTTGAGATGTTTCACGGGTCAGATCAGAAGTATGTTGACATGTTTATGGCTGGTAAAATGTCTGAGAGCTCCTTTTTGAAGAAGATCGATTATTCCAAAAAGTGGTCATTCAGCTGGAGCAACTGGAGCCCGCTTATCTCTTTCTGCTGCAGGGAGAGGATACCTGTACTCGGGATCAATACCAATTGTGAAGATGACTCGGATTTAAGGAGCCTGAGGTGCCGTGATCAATACTCCGCGCGTATTATTGCCAAGGCAGTTATCCGGAATCCAGGGAAACTAGTCTATGTTGTGGATGGGGATTACCATGTCTCCCCAAACCATCTTCCTAATAATGTGGAGCAGCTTTTGTGTCAGCTGGATGAATCCGTAAGAAGCCTGATTATCTGTCAGAACGAAGAAAACCTCTACTGGAAACTCTGCAAACAGGGGCAGGAAGAGGCTGATGTCCTTAAAGTAAGTGAAAATATCTACTGCCTGATGAATACACTGCCGGCAAACAAAATACAATCTTACCTGAACTGGCTGGACTATTCAGAGGATGCCTATTTCCCTGCCCATAAAGATTGGGAGGATGATTTTGTAGAGGACAGTGGCATGATGGTGCAGGATATGGCAACCGCAATTGCTTCTCCTCTCAATCTTGAATTGCCTCCTGATGCATTGGAAAGACTTTTGATTTATTATGCCAGTGATCTCTACTTTATCGATATGATTTATGACATCCCTGAACTTAAGGGGAAGATCCGTCTTATCAAGGAGAGGATAAGAAGGGATGAAGGATTTTTGATAGAGTATGAACGGGATGGAGAGGAGTCCTATCTTATTTATCTTGCCAATTCCAGTATCAATATGGCGGCAGAAGAGGCCTGCCATTTTTTAAACGCGGTACTCAGAGGACGTCTGAATATTGCTTTAAGTCTTTTTGACAGGTTCTATCGAAATGTCATGACCGAGTGTCTCGGATTTTTTGGTAGTAAATTTATCAATGAGAAGCGTAAATCCAATACTGAAAATGCAATAAGACGATTCCTTGGGAACGCAAAGCATGATAAGCCTTCTTTCGAGGATGCCGAGAATATAAAGGTCGCAAGATTGCTTCTCCAGCATTTTTACCTCCAGAGAAAGGGCGCCGATGTGCAGGAATTCATGAAGAAGTTCTACCCGCAATACAAGAGCCAGTCAGCGGTTTCAAGGATATTCAGCACACAGCTCGGGTACATGCTGGGCAACAGGCTTTACTATGCTGTAAAGAGCGGGAAATTTTCGGTAAGCAAGGTAAGAGAAATTTTCCGCGATCCCTTTGATGAATCAGAGAAGGCCTTTGAGTGCTACCTTGAAATTTATAACCAGATTAAAAAGGTTAACCCTGTGATGAGAATGTAGGTGGTCTTGATTATCTGCCTGTGGAGAAGATTATGGGAAAAACAAGAAAGATTCGGAGTGTATTAAAAAGCAGACCCACTATCGAAGGCGCAGGAGTAAGGCTCAAACGGGCATTCGGTTTTGATGAATTGCCCGAGCTGGACCCGTTTTTATTGTTTGATCATTTTGGTTCAGACAATCCAGATGATTACATGGCTGGGTTCCCCTGGCACCCTCACAGGGGGATAGAAACCGTGACATATATGATTGAAGGTTCTGTGGAGCATGGCGACAGTATTGGCAATCAGGGTATTATTAATTCCGGTGATATCCAGTGGATGACCGCTGGTGGAGGGATCATTCATCAAGAGATGCCACAAAGGCATAGAGGCCTTATGATGGGTTTTCAATTGTGGGTCAATCTGCCTGCCTCTCATAAGATGATGAACCCCAGGTACAGAGATATCAAAAAAGACCAGGTTCCGGAGATCCTGTTAGACAATGGGGCAAAGATAAGGATTATATCCGGTGAGGTAGGTGGAGTAAGGGGGGTTGTGCAGGATATTGTCGTTGATATCCAGTATCTGGATATAGAATTGGAACAATTTGCTGAACTCCTCCATCCTGTGAGAGATGGTCATAAGGTTTTTGCCTATATATTCGAGGGCAGCGGATCATTTGACCCTGAGGGCAGCAAGCAGATAGGGGAGGGGCATCTCGTTGTTTTTCAGGACGGCGATTCAGTGAAAATCTCTGCCGGGGCTGAGGGGGTGCGATTTTTTATTGTGTCGGGAGAGCCTCTTGGCGAGCCAGTGGCATGGCAGGGACCTATTGTCATGAATACCCAGAAAGAGCTGGAAATAGCATTTCAGGAGTATAGAACCGGAACCTTTATTAAGGGCTGATATTTTTTTTAAAAAAATTTGGATTCTTTTTACGATCAGTCAAGAGAAAAGTGTGCAGGGATTCGAGTAATTCATGCCAAGGTTTGACCTTCTATCAGGGTTCAAGTGTTTTTTTCAGACTTTTTAATGTGCCCGGAAATAGTACTTGAACTCCAGAAAGAAGCTGTCAGGGTATGATCCAAATTCGCTTCTAAGCTTAGGGAGTTGTGGTAACGGCGGCACAGCGGGGCGTTTGCCTGAACTTATTGCGGCGCCCAAAATAAGGTCGATTTCATCTGCTAGTGATATGAAGAGGACCGGCTGTGAAAGCAATGAGTGATCAGATATGGAATAGATCCACACCATCTGTCCTGTAACAATCGGTAAAAATTCATAGCTTGACATCACTCCCAGAAGCTCTCTGCTCATCTGCATGGACGCGCCGTGGACCTGCCTGAAAGCAGAGCTGCCCAGGTCGCACGGGTCGGCCGCGCCGTTGAATAGATATTCCACTTCAAAGGTGAGCGAATTATGGAACCTGTGTCCGATCCCTATTACCGCTGTCCGGTGCTCCTCCATAAGGTCTCCCTGATAGGGCGGGGGCATGACGGCAGTTATCCCTGATGAGGGTTTGAACCAGGAGGCTTCCAGCCGGGTTTCCATCCAGCCAATCTCTCCCACCGCGCCAGCCCCTATATGGTATCCGCCATATATCTTTCCAGCCTGTACGGTAAGGTCCCAGTCAGACAGGAGTGTGTACGCGCGGCCAAAGAGTGCCGAGCCCTGTGCGGATGAGTTCCATATCTCATCTTCGGGTGGTGAACTCCCCGAGGTTGTGATGGCGGGACCAAAGACGCTGATAAGGTTTATGCCGGAAAATAGATCCAGTGGGATATCCATTCTTATCCCATCAACTCCCGGCTTGTAGTCCCTGTCCAACTGGTGGGGCTCAAAGGGGTGAAAGATGTCCAGAGGATTCCAGAAATATGCCTTGCCAAATGTAATTGCCTGCCTGCCTATGGTAAGGTCTGACCAGGGAAGAGAGTACCTGAGGTTAAGCCTGTCGAGCCAGAGCGACGCGGTGTTGCTCCCTTCATGCCAGTCACAGGACGCATCAATTGCCTTGTATCGGGCCTGAGGGGCATCGCTTCCCATACCCATCTCTTTAGGAGGTGGGGATTGCAGGTCCTGAACAAGGTGAATTTCGTAGGAGATATTTTCTTTCGGCCGTCCCTCTGATGTAAGGCGGAGGATCGTGCTCACCGGGAAGTCATGATCAATGCCTTTTGTGTAGCCAGATGTGAGCCCGGAATAGTCAATAAATGAGATAATGTTTCGGATGCTTCCGTCAATGTTGAAATTTTCATCTGTATCTCCTGTCAGGGCCCGGCAGGAGATATGCCAGCCAAGAATTGCCAGCAGGATCATGAAGGAGGATAAAAGCTTGTTTAAACGGGAACGGGTCATATGTATATCCTATCTGGTCCAGGAAAGAATCAGGCTTCCGGGTTAATCCTCAGAGATCTCACCATCCCTGAGCCATATCAGCCTGTGTGCCCGTCTCATTACCTCCCGGTCATGAGTGGAAAATAGAAAGGTAACGCCGGTTTCACTGTTCAGCCGCTCCATCAGGTCCAGGATTCCGGCGGCTGTCCTGGAATCCACATTTGCGGTAGGCTCATCTGCCAGCACAAGTGCGGGCTCAGACGCAATTGCTCTGGCAATTGCAACCCGCTGCTGCTGTCCTCCGGAAAGCTCACGCGGAAAACGGTTCTCCATTCCTTTCAGCCCGACCTGATTTAAGAGATCCATGATTTTTTCCCTGCGTCTTTCCGCGGGCATCCCCTGAAGCATGAGTATATACTCCGCATTTTCCATGGCAGTGAGCACCGGGATGAGACTGTAGTTTTGGAAAATAAAGCCTATACGGTCCCTGCGGAGCCTGGAAAGCCCGGTCATGGACATCTCCCCTGTAGCCCTGCCTTCCACTTCAACAGCCCCTGAGGTGGGGCGGTCAAGTCCGCCTATGATGTTCAGGAGTGTACTTTTCCCTGATCCTGAAGGTCCTGCCATGGAAGTGAAATCCCCTGATTTGATATTGAGAGTTACCCCGCGCAGGGCATGTACAACAACATCACCCTGTCCATAGTCTTTGATTATATTTTGAACTTTGACAATTGTATTCATATGTTCTCCCTATCGCAGTGTATCCGGAATGTTAATCCTGCCCGACCGTCTCATGGGAATTATGGTCAGCAACAGTGTTGCTATGAGTACCAGTCCGCCTGTTACCAGGAGGAGCATTGGGGTCACCTTAGCGTGTATTATCGGGGATACCGCAAGACCTGAGATACTCAAGCCTTCGCTGTAGAGCCTGGTGATATCAAATCCATATACCTGGAGCGCATAGGCGCTGCTTCCGCCGATGAGCAGGCCCAGGATACACCCTGACAGCCCGAGAAAGAATGACTCCAGGAGGAGCTGCAATTTCAGGAGCAGCGGCGCTGTGCCAACGGCAAGAAGTATGGCGAATTCTTTCTGCCGTTCAAGTACAGACATGAGGATAGTATTAAATATGGTAAAGAGGATCAGGAAGATCAGGATCGCCTGAAAGATCATGTTAGATCCCTTATCCATTTTGATATAAGAGGCCAGATCCGGCATGATCTCCTGCCACGGTCTGACAGCGACCTGGCTGTGTGTAACTAATTTCTGTATTTTTTTTCTTGTTCCAGACAGGCTCTCCTGCCTCTTAAGGACAACGCCAAGCTGTGTGGCGCTAGAGGGCGGCATGTTGTACAGCCGCGCGAGAAATTTGATGGGTACCTGGAGGATATATCCGTCTATTTCCTCCGCGCCGGTTTCAAAGATGCCTGCCACCCGGCAGAGATCTTCAGTTAGGGCTCCACTGATATCATTGGTGGTAAGGACGAGTTTTTTACCCTCGGCCAGGTGTAATCGCTGTGCAAGGCTACTCCCGATAACCACCTTCGCGTTGTCCTGATCCTCAAGGTATTGTCCTGAAATGATTTTTGAAGCAAGGGGAGAGGTTGAAGCCTCCACTGACGGTTCAACTCCTATAACAGCCACGCCCACACTCCCCTGTCCAGTCCTGGCCACACCCTGACCCTGTATGATGAGCTTTGTCTTTTCTACTTCCTCTAAATTTTCTATGATTGCTCTTGTTTTTTCCATATTCTCCAGAAAGAGGTCGATTGCCGGGGCATCACGATATTCAAGGCGCTCAAGAGTAATGTGGCCCGCCTGCATCCTGGCGCCGTCATCAATAAGCTGGGCGTAGACACCATCCCCGAAGGCGATAAAAAAAACAGCAAACGCGAGTCCCATGCTTATGGATGTAATGGTGATGAATGTACGCCGCCGATTGCGCCAGATATTCCGCCATGCCAGACGTATCAGCATATTTTATTATCTCCTTTTTTAAAACTCCCTGATGTTCTGAATGCTCCTACACATGATGGATCGCCTTTACAGGGTCAAGTCGCGCGGCTATCACTGCCGGATAGAGAGATGCGGCAGTGCAGACAATACACATAACTGCAACGGGAATGATGACCCCCTTGATACTTATGGACGCCTTCCAGATCGGATCAAACGCAATGCCGGAAAAAGAAAATCCGTCAGAAAAGACACTGGTGTCTATGCCCACCTCCTGGAGGATATATGAGCCTGTCAGTCCCAGGATAGAGCCCAGCAGGGCGGCTGAGGCAGTCAGTACAAATGCCTCTGCCGCCATGTTCCCAATTATACGCATGGGGGATGTGCCCAGGGCCTTCATTATGCCGAATTCCGCCATCCTCTCATAGGTGGCCATGAGCATGGTGTTCATAACACCCAACCCCGCGGCCAGGAAGAAGATCGCGTAAAACACCCAGATAACCACATCAAAGATATTTACCATATCAGAGAGCATGGGCAGGAGTTCACGCCAGGTCCTTACCTCTGCTCCATCTGCTGAAAGGATAATAAGGGCCGCAAGCTCATTAATCTCCATTGCCCCCTTTGTGTTCATGGCTATCTCATGGACCCTGTTGTTGGAGACAAATAACTCTTTAAAGTCTAGATGGTGTATGATCGCCGCGCCGCGATCTACAGTGTCGCCCACTGTCTTAAGTATTCCGGATACTGTAAACAGTTCGTTGCCCAGGGAGCCGTCCGCGGCCTGGACCACCACAACCAGTTCCGATCCCACTGAGGCATGGAGGGAGCGGGCCAACTTTCTGCCCAGTACGATCTCCCTTGAAGGCGTAGCGGCAAGGAATCTTCCCTCCTGTAAATTATTACCCAGGTCAAAGACCTGAAGTTCTTTTCGCGGATCAATGCCCCAGAATGACGCACCTGCTGATTTAGAGCCTGAAGAGATCAGACCGTAACCATAGCTTCGTTTTGCGGCCGGTACTCCGTGTTTCAGCGCTGCGTCGAGGATCGCCTCAGGGTTCGGCAGGGACTTATAGATTGATCTGTCTTTCTTATAACTCTCAGCGTGTACCTGTACCTCTCCCACGATCATGTTGGTTACATTATGAATTGTGTGCCTGAGCATGCCTTCCATAAGGGAATAGCTGATGATAAGGATGGCCGTGTTCAGGGTAATAGCAGCGAGAGTTATGGCTGTGCGCTGTTTATTGCGCCATAGATTGCGCCACGCGTATTTCAGAATGGTCAATTTAACACCTTATTGCTGCAGGGAGCGCAGAGAGAATAAACTGTCATTAATCGGTATGTTGAACTCCATCTCATGATAATTCATAATTGTTGATTCGTCAGGATTATCCGCTGGGATTATACTCGCCTGTCTGGGTCTGTCCTGTCCTCCAAGGGGGCCTACATCTGAGAAAAGCATGCTCCTGGCAAGGACAAGGTCCTCGTCATAGTAGAGGACTTTTATGGGCAGATAAGTCTCTTTTTCCACTGTCACAATAACCTTTCCCCATACAACAACCGCTTCAGGCAGGGGAAAACAGATAACCTCTATAATATGCACTTCTTCCCTCTCCCCTTGAAAGGAAACTGTAAATGTGTAGTCATCCGCCATTCTGCTCTCCTTTACAAGGTCATCGTTTGTAAAATGACTTCCCATCCAGGAGGAGGCCATCATGGATGAGGGCAGCTTGATAATGCGTTTTACCTTGGGAAGATAGTTCCAGATGTTGTTGCCTGAACGCAGGGTTGCGGTCCCTTTCTCCTTGATCGGAGCCAGTATCCTCATCAGGGACTGCTCCTTACCTTTACTCCATATCTCTATGGTCAGGGATCGTGTCCAATGGGCGGTGGTGATTTTCATTGTCATGGACCCACGGCTGGAATCGGCGCGCCAAAGGTCATCCACTTTGTCCAGGATCTGCCGAGCATTGAGTTCAGATATGCTGTTATGGATTGCTGTTTCCGCGCCCCCCACAATCAAAGGAACGGATACGGCGCACATGAGAGTAAGGGTTGAAATGATTTTTTTTATCATGTCCATCTCCATGTTATAAAACGGAAGTGATTTTTGTCCTGCCCAAGGGAAAAGAGTTATTCGTACCGGATGGCAGGAACCGGATTATATTATATTGGAGATGCATCTGCAAGCAGCGGTTCCGGGATTAATCCATTTCTCCTATGAAATGGTCCCAGCCAGTTGGAAAAAGCTTATATCTGCTATTGTCCGGGCGAATGAGGGAGATATCCCGCGGCTTGTCATTTATCCTGCCGATCTCTGTTACTGGTGTATCTGCCAGGGAAGCAAGCTCAGACTTTATTGCTTCCATATTTTCTGGGAGACAGGTCATGATCAACTCATAATCATCGCTGTTCCGCAGGGCCATATGGTATATGGGTTTGTCCTGTGAGAGGGAGTATTCCTTCATATGCCCGTTTGAAGGCAGTCTGTCCTGAAATATATCCGCGCCAACATTACTTTGTTCACAGATATGTCCCAGGTCACCCAGAAGACCATCGCTTATGTCGATCATGGAGGTTGCATATCCTTTCTGGGCTACTATCTGTCCTTCCACGGCCCGATGGGACGGCCTGATAAAGGCGGCAATAAGGGGATGGTTGATCAGGTTATCATGTGTTTTTCCTTCCCGCAGGAGACGCAGTCCAGCTGCGGCCTGTCCGGGATATCCTGTTACCAGGATTCTGTCTCCGGGGCGGGCAGTTGAACGGCGCACGATTTTTCCTGTTTCCACTTCACCGATAAGGGTAATGTCTATAAAGGCTGAATGCTCCGTCTTTGTGATGTTACCGCCAATTATAGACGCTTTGAAGGGCCTGAGTTCGGATATAAATCCCCTGTACATGGCCTTTATATCCGCAAGGCCTGTTTCTGGCCTCAGGCCTAATGATACAGTCGCGTAGCGAGGTCTTCCTCCCATGGCCCCAATGTCGCTGATGTTCATCACCATTGCCCTGCGGCCCAGGTCTGAGGGGTTCATATGTTCAGGAAGATAGTGACTGCCCTCTACCATACAGTCGCATGTGACTAATAATTCGCGCCCCCTTCCGGGCCGGAAAGAGGCGGCATCATCTCCAATCCCCAGGGTTACTTCCGGGGCATGGACCTGTTCCTTTTGTAAAAGTCCTCGGATCAGGTCAATGAGGCCGAATTCTCCAATATCTGACAATGTCTCTGTCATGGTATTGATCCTTTGGTTACATGAAGTTTATTTTTTTAGGAAACAATCCCTTTAATTATCCCTGAATTATTTGGCCCATCAAAGGGTATACGTTGTATATCAATTAATCCTGCTTCTGTGAGCATGTCCATCAGCTGATTTTCAGAATAAGACTGGCCCTTCGGTGTTCCCACCAGCATATTTAAGGAGAAGAGCGCAGGAAAAAGAGGTCCGTCCATGGTGTTATTTAAAATAAAATCGTGAATAATTATCACGCCTCCCGGTTCTAGAGCTGAAACTGCTTTCCGGATAATATTTCGGCATTCCTCATGGCCTTCGCCATGCAGGATATGGGAAAGCCAGGCAACATCAAAGGCTCCTTTAATCTTTTCTTTCAGGTAATTTAAATCTGAAAAACATACCCTGTCAGTCAGGTCAAATTGCTTGATAATCTTTTCAGCAAAAGGTTTTGTAGTAGAAAGATCATAGATAGTAGCCTTCAATTGAGGATTTTTCAGGCAGAAATGGATCGAATAGGTCCCGGGGCCTCCTCCCAGATCAATCATATGATGACGGCCTGAAAGATCTATAGAGTCCGCGACTCTCGGTGCAACTCCCATGGCCAAATTAAACATACCCATAAGGAAGCTTTCCCTGAGGTTCTCATCGCTGTAAGATGACCTGGTTCTGACAGGTTTGCCTTTGATTACTGCCTGATCCAGCTGAGCCCATGAGGACATTAGATGGTGGTGATGTATTATTATATGACCAATATACTTTGGAGAGTCTTTTGACAAAAATAACGCACTGGAGCTGGAGTTGGCATATCTGTTATTCTCTTTTAGCAGCAGGTCCATTGCTGTGAGCGCATTGAGAAGCATGGTAATTCCTCTCCTGTCCCCATGCAGCTTCTCTGTTATTTCTCCGCTCGTAAGACTTCTGTTGTTCAGCAGCGTGAAGATATCAAGCTTTACGCCCGCGTGAAGAGCGCAGGCCGTCCAGTAACCACCTGACATTTTCAGCAATTGATCTTGATTTATGCCACGGGTATCCTTTTCCATGTCTCCGGCCTGGGCAGAGTTCATTTGTCTTTCTCCTTTTGTCTCAAAGATTTGGATAGGGACTGTTATTTTACATAGAGGGTCTTGATATTCACAAACTCCTTTATCCCGAAATGTGACAATTCGCGACCGTATCCGCTCTGTTTTATACCTCCGAAAGGCAGACGCGGATCAGAACGCACAAACGCATTCACAAAGCAGTTGCCAGCCTCTAATTCATAGGTCGCGATGCGCTCGCCCCTTTCGCGGTCTCTGGTAAATACGGCGGCTCCCAGCCCAAAGACAGAGTCATTTGCCGCTCTGATGGCGTCTTTTTCATCCTCTACTCGGATAATAGCCGCAACCGGTCCGAACAGTTCCTCATCAAAGGCGGGCATGCCTTTTTTTACATTAGTGAGTACTGTGAGATTATAAAAGGCACCTGTGCCTTCTGGCATTTCTCCCCCAAGGAGACACTCCGCGCCCATTTCAATGCTCTTCATAACCTGTTGGTGCAGCTCATCTCTCAGATCAATCCGGGCAAGAGGGCCGATTTCCGTGTCCTCCAGCAGGGGATCGGCCACCCTCTTTTCGCGCATCCCCTGCACAAGGAGCCTTTCGAATTCCATTATTTGTGATCTGACAACAATAAAGCGTTTTGCCGCGATGCAACTCTGGCCCGAATTGACAAGCCTGGCTTCAATGCATTCCGCGACCGCGCTAACAAGGTCTGCGTCTTCCAGAATCACATAGGCATCGCTTCCACCAAGCTCCATGACCGTCTTCTTTAATTGGGAACCAGCCCTTGCAGCCACTGCCCGACCCGCGGTCACACTGCCGGTAAGGGTAACGGCCCTGATAGCAGGGTTATCAATAATGGCATTGACCTTGTGGCTTTTGACGAGAAGTGTTCTGAAGGTGTTTTCAGGAAAGCCTGCCTCGTGAAAGATCGCCTCAATGGCCAGGGCACATCCCGGAACATTTGAAGCATGCTTTAAAAGGCAGGTGTTGCCTGCCATAAGGGCTGGCGCGGCAAACCTAAAGACCTGCCAGAAAGGGAAATTCCACGGCATAACTCCGAGTACAATCCCTAATGGTTCAAATACCACAAAGCTCTTCCTCGCGTCTGTAGGTATAATCTCCGGCCGCAAAAAAGATTCCGCATTTTCCGCGTAAAAATCACAGACAAGTGCGCACTTATTTATCTCTGAACGGCTCTGCGCGATCGGTTTTCCCATCTCCCGGATAATGAGTCGCGCGTATTCATCCGTATTATTTCTGAGGACGCGGGCAGCACTTTTCATAAAACGGGATTTATTCGCAATATTCGTGTCCCGCCATTTAGAAGACGCCTTATTCACAGACTCAATAACAGCAGTTGTTTTTTCCCGGGTATACTCATTGTAAGTTTCAATGATCATACCTGTTGCTGGATTTATGCTCTGCATGGTCATATTTAATTGCCTCTGTTTTTTTTAAAATCAGGTTCAGATAAGTTTCTGTGATTCTTGTAATCCTTTAATCTTAAGAATATATAAATACTTTGTCAGAAGCAATGTTATAACTGATATTATTCATTCAGTGGGATTTGGATTTCCTGAATTCCTAATGGCTAAGAGAGCCCTGTTACAATCCCCGGTATACGGCTTCCGCCCCATCCGGATTAAAATCCTGCTTATTGGATGTATGAATCAAGGGGTATAATATCGGATGACCCATTGAACTGAACTTGAATTTATGATATCTGTTGAGGCAAAATTTTTTGACAATATACCGGGGTGTCCCGGCTTTTTCATGTCTGAATATAAGAGGTGATTCACTATGGCTAAGATTGGTTCAAATGGCACGAGGTTTCTCAGATTTATATGGGGAAGTATCCCATGGCTGCTGGTAGCATTGATGATAACCGGCATTATTAAACTTTATGCAAAGATGGATGAAAAGAAGACAAGGCTGGAGGAGGAGAGAAAGGCCGCGGTAAAAACAGAGATTCCCGCAGTCGATGTGATTACTCAGACGCTTAAGCCCGGCTTGTTAAAGGACAGGATTGACCTCCCCGCGGAGGTAGAGCCATTTCAGGATCTCTGGGTCAAGGCAGAGGTGCCTGGCCAGGTTGTCAATGTCCTTGTGGCGGAAGGTCAGGATGTAGAGGCAGGTCAGGTTCTGATAGAACTTGATGATCTCGATTATACCATAAGGATTGAACAGATACAGGCAAATTATAACCTTGCAGGACTTGAATACAACCGTTTGGCAGGCCTAGCGGAAAAGAAGATAGCCCCCGCATCCAGTCTGGATCAGGTA
The DNA here is from genome assembly GCA_019307745.1 of Deltaproteobacteria bacterium. Lineage (GTDB taxonomy): Bacteria > Desulfobacterota > DSM-4660 > Desulfatiglandales > HGW-15 > JAFDJA01. Next base: position 15,111 of record JAFDJA010000015.1, read on the forward strand.
GAGGCACAGAAAAGGGCACTAGCTGCGCAGCTTAAAGAGGCCGAGCTGGCACTCAGTCGGACCAGGATAACCGCGCCTATAAGCGGCAGAATCAACTCCATTGAGGCAAAAGCAGGTGACTGGATAGGCGCGGAAAAGCCGGTTGCCCAGATTCTTCAGATGGACAGAGTCAAGGTTGTTGTAGGTGTGCCGGAAAGCGATGTTGCGGCTGTACTGGATCTTGAAGAGGCTGAGATCAGGATTGACGCGCTTGACGGCCTTACTGTTATAGGGCAGAAGCTCTTTCTTGCAAGTCAGGCCCACAACCCATCGAGACTCTATGACCTGGAATTGATAGTCCCTAATTGGGACAAGTACATTCTGCCCGGGATGTTTGCCAGAGTTCAACTTATCAGAGAGGTTTATCCCAAGGCGTTTACCATCCCCCTTTACGCGGTGATTGCCGAGGGTGACATGTATTTTGTTTATGTGGAGAAAAACGGTGTTGCTGAGAAGAGGTCTGTGGAGCTGGGCATACTTGACGGCTGGCAGATCCATGTAAAATCCGGGCTTGCCCAAGGAGATAATGTTATTATTGTTGGGCACCGTCAGGTGGACCATGGACAGAATGTAAAGGTAATCAAGAACGTGACAGACCCCCGGGAGATTCTGTAATAATGATAATCTCAGAAATTGCGGTCAGGAAAAGGATCGGCGTAATTATCTTCGCGATAGTGATCTTAATCGCTGGACCAGCGGCTTATTTATCCATGCCCCGTGAATCAGCGCCAGATATTACCATCCCCTATGTTTTTATCAATACAACCTATCCAGGTGTGGCCCCGGTAGATATTGAACAATCTATCACCATCCCCATAGAAAAGAAGCTCAAGGGGCTGGAAGGAGTGGAAAAGATAACTTCATCCAGCAGTGAAGGGTCGAGTTCCATTGTGGTGGAGTTTGCGGCAGGCATTGATATTGATGAAGTGCTGCCCAAGACCAAGGATAAGGTCGACCAGGCAAAGTCCGAACTGCCGGGCGATCTTGAGGATGATCCTGAGGTTACGGAGATCAATATTTCTGAAATGCCTATCGTAGTTTTTTCCCTTTCAAGCACGGTAGATCTCGTCAGACTCAAGGAGATTGCTGAGGATCTTGAAGAAGAATTTGAGGCGGTTTCAGGAGTGCTTGATGCTGAAGTAACAGGGGGGCTGGAAAGGGAGATTAGGATAGAGCCTTTTTCTGACAAGCTCGCCTATTATGGACTCTCCCTTGTGGGGCTTCAGAAGGCGATTTCCGATGAAAATCTGAATGTGTCAGGAGGTGGAATCCGCATGGGCGACGGCAGGTTTCAGCTCAGGGTCCCCGGCGAGTTTGAGTCCCCAGAAGAGATTTATGGCCTGGTTGTTGGAACCCATGATGGAAGACCTGTATATCTTAAGGATGTGGCCCTTGTTGTGGATGGGTTTAAGGATGAGACCGGCCGATCCCGTTTGAACGGGAAAAGGGCTGTTAACATTCAGGTCAAGAAGAGGGCGGGCGAAAATATTATCAGGATCACTGATGAGATTGACAATATCATTGAGGAGCAGAGACATACCTGGCCAAAGGGGACAGAGGTGAGAAAGCTCATGGACCAGGCAAAAGATATCAGGCTTATGGTCTCTGATCTTGAGAACAACATCCTTACAGGTCTTTTTCTGGTTGTGCTTGTGCTAATGTTCTTTCTGGGTATACGCAATTCCATACTTGTCAGCCTGGCCATCCCGTTTTCCATGTTCCTGTCGTTTATGATCCTTCATGCCCTGGATATAACTCTAAACATGGTGGTGCTATATGCCCTTACCCTTTCTCTGGGCATGCTTGTGGATAACGCAATCGTTATTGTTGAGAATATCTATCGTTATATGCATCAGGGAGTACCTCGTGTACAGGCGGCAGTAAAAGCGACCTCAGAGGTGGCGTGGCCGGTTATCGCGTCTACCTTGACCACTTTGGCCGCATTTTTCCCTCTTATGTTCTGGCCGGGGATTATGGGTGAGTTTATGCAATATCTGCCCATAACCCTTATTGTGACACTATCTTCGTCTTTGTTTGTGGCACTTGTGATTAATCCGGCCATGGCAGCCATTTTTTTAAGGGTTGCCCCGGGGAAAAAGCTGAGTACGGCAGCAATGACTGCTGCAGAGATATCAAAAAGGGGATTGTCCCCGATCACCATAAAGGGGCCTATTCTCAAAGGGTATAACTGGCTACTGAACAGCGCGCTCAATCACCGGGCCGCGGTCATGTTAATGGCTATTCTTACACTAACCGCCATGATTATGATCTGGTTGATTGTCATAGGTCTTGAAATGCCTGTAGAATTTTTTCCTGACATAGAACCCAAAAATATCTATGTAAATTTTGATATGCCGGAAGGTGCTGACCTTGAATACTCTGACAGGATTGCGCGCCAGGCTGAAATCGCCCTGTGCATGGGCCCTGACTACGGCCTTGCATCACCAGATGCTGAACCTCTTGAGTATTATGAAAAAAAGGGTAAAGACAAGCTGCATACTCTTCGCACCGGTGAGAAGGTGGCAAATATTACTGACATGCCCAATGTCAAGGACGTCTATTCCAGGGTTGTCTCTGTTGGCGGCGGCAGTGCCATATTCGATCAGAATTCTCCAAACCATCTGGGTATACAGTTTTATGACATGGAGGAGCGAATGGAGCCATCCTCCCTTACCATGGATGAGATTCGTGAGAGGGTGGTCGGGATTCCGGGCACACAGGTAACAATTGCCAAACAGGAAGAGGGCCCTCCCACAGGGGCACCCATCAATATAGAGATATCCGGTGATAACCTTGATGTTATGGGACAGATCGCTCAGAAAGTGCGATCAGAGCTGGAGAAGATAAATTATGTGCAGGATATACGTGATGACTATCTGGCTGGCTCACCCACAGTAAAGCTCAGGATTGACAGGCAAAAGGCCGCTATGATGGGTCTTTCCACCAACACCGTCGGATTCGCGTTAAAGGTTGCATTTAAAGGACTCAAGGTGTCCACCTTTCGTGAGGGTGATGATGATTATGATATCACCATACAGCTCCCCGAAGAGGACAGAAAACGAACCGACATACTAAGAGAGTTGCTTATTCCCACAGAGCATGGTCTTGTGCCTTTGAGCACTATTGCATGGTTTGAGGTTACCGGTGGTTTGGGGCAGATCAACAGGATCGATCATAAGAGGATAATCACGATCAAAGCGGAGGTTGATGCCAAGAATGCTTCAAGTACAGTGATCAGGGCAGAGGCTGAGAAAAAACTCGCAGAGTTTGATATCCCGCCCGGTTACCAGATCCGTTTCACAGGGGAGCAGGATGAGCAGGCGAAGTCTCAGGCATTTCTGATGAAGGCCTTTGTCGCGGCAATATTTTTGATCGTTCTTATTCTTGTTACACTGTTTAACTCTGTTTCTCAGCCGATTATTATCATGACGTCCGTAGTACTGGCCCTGGGCGGAGTTTTCCTGGGGCTGAGCGTAATGGAGTACCCGTTTGGTATCATCATGACAGGTGTGGGTGTGATATCCCTTGCCGGGGTGGTTGTGAATAATTCCATTGTGCTTATTGACTATACAAATCAGCTCCGCGCGCGGGGCATGGCCGCGCGCGATGCCATTGTTTCTGCGGGTTGCACACGCCTGAGGCCGGTTCTGCTCACTGCTGTGACAACCATTCTTGGGCTGATTCCCATGGTGACCGGTGTTTCCTATGATTTTCACACATGGGAGATGTCATGGGTCAGCGAATCTACCCAGTGGTGGAGCTCCATGGCCGTTGCTGTTATTTTCGGACTGGCCTTTGCCACTGCCCTGACCCTGCTGGTTGTTCCGACCCTGTATTCCCTGTTTTTCAGCGCAGGCCAGACAGCAGGGCGTTGGGTAACTGGTATCCGAAGGGCTTGGTGGGCGCCTTTTTACAAGATTACCGGTCTGAACTCTGATGGGGATGAAAGATTCTGAGGCCTATGGACACGTTAGAGAGCAGGGTAAAAAAAGACAATGTGGCCATTGTCCTTGTAGAACCGCAGATCCCCGAGAACATAGGCGCGGCAGCAAGGGCCATGCATAATATGGACCTTCACCGGCTAATCCTTGTAAACCCCAAAAATCCTGACCAGGACCGTATCCTGAAGCTTGCTACAGCCCATTCTGCGGATGTTATTGATCGGATGGAGGTCTATGAAGATCTTCAGGAAGCACTGGGCCTGTTTCAGTTTATCGCGGGCACTACAGCCCGGACAGGCACGGCCAGACCAACACTGAAAAACCCCCGGAGCCTGGCACAAGAACTGATAGAGGTGTCGCAGGAAAACAGTGTAGCAATATTGTTTGGACCTGAGGATCGGGGACTTTCGAATGATCAGCTTCGTTACTGTCACACTATTACAACCATACCCACCTCTAGTTTCTCATCCCTTAACCTTGCCCAGGCAGTGCTTGTAATCAGTTATGAGATCTTTCTCGCAAGCGGAGAATGGCAGAGTGAAAACACACCTCGACTTGCCAATTCCTTTGAACTGGAAGGGATGTATGGACATCTCAAGGAAGTGCTCACAAAGATCGGATTTCTGAATCCTCAGAATCCCGAGCACTGGATGTTGTTTATTCGCAGGATGTTCTCCAGAATGGGCATGAGGAGCAAGGAGGTGCGAACGTTAAGGGGGATCTGCCGTCAGATAGACTGGTACACTGACCAGATAGAAAAGAAACAAAAACTTGAGGATAATGGAGATCATCCTGACAAATAGCCCTTTACTGCCTTTTTCGCGCGTTGTGACGTACCAATCTTGACTACTTAATCACCAGGAACATCTTATCGTTTGCCCAGCTTATCCTTCCAAAGGCAAAGGTGATAAAAAAATAGATTTTCGGCACCAGCCAGAGAATAATTTAATAATTGATAATTAAGAAACGCCTCTGTTATGACCCTCTGTACAAATCCTGTTCTGTATGGTAATTTTAAAAGTAGAAATTATTAATCTGTAGATAGAGTTTGACCAGGTTTATATAGACTGCATAAATAAAGTGTACATACTTACCATTCTAAAAAAAATCATTGACCATGGGTTCTTTTATCAAAAATTTGAGGCATTAAGGCCGAGTTGATACTACCCGTTGGATTGGATTTACAGGATATGGCTTTTTAGCAAAATAAATGTCATTTTACTAAATGAACGCAGAAGGACTTTGCATGATTATGTTGCCGGGAAGTCATTATAAAAGATAAATTTGAACATAGTGCTGAACAAGGCTAATTCAGCATACGCTAAAAGCTACGTTGTTGACAAAAACGTTATAAGGGCTGTAAAAACAAACTAAATTTACCGCATTACTGAGGGGGAAGAAAAGAGTGAAAAAAAGTGAGTTATTTTTAATCCTGCATACATTTTTATTCATGATAATAGGTGCCAATATTACTAACGCATCAGACACACTACAAGAAAGGCGCGAAAGGCGCGCATTGATCGCCCTGTATATAAGTACAGATGGAGACAATTGGAAAAACAAAAGCGGATGGAAAGAAGCTCCATTAGACAATGATGATGGTTTTGCCCTCCCTGGTACGGAAGACAACTGGTTTGGTGTGTCTGTGTCTACTAATTCAGGGATTACAGCAGTTGTTGGGATAGAATTGAGCAACAATAGTCTAGAAGGCAGCATTCCGCTCGAGATAGGAGATCTCATAGATCTAATAACCCTTGATCTCAGCAGCAACAAACTGACAGGCAGTATTCCAACTGAGATGGGGAATCTTACAAACCTAAGTGAGGGCAATTTAAATCTGAAATACAACGCATTACACACGTCTGACACAACATTGGCTGATTTTTTAGACACAAAGCAAAAAGACGGGAACTGGCAAAGTACACAGACCATACCCCCAAAACAATTCAAAGCGGAAATTAAAAATGCTACAATCGTAAGGTTGTCGTGGGTTCCAATACCTTTCTCCTATTATGATGGAGAGTATGAGATTTATATGGTAAATTCAAATCCTGAAAAAGACAATACTCTCCTTTACAGCACAGCAACCAAAAAGGTGGATTATTACACCGTAACCGACCTGGACACTAATAATAATACTTACACTTTTATAATGAGGACAAAGACAGAAAAACATAATTTTAATCAAAATACAATTTACAGTGAATTTACAAATGAGGTTATAGCAAAAGAGATAATCCCTGTTGATGATAGCGGGTGCTTTATTGAATCAATTTTTTGCCGTCAAAAATAGATTTTAAAATGAGGTAGGGGCTTTTATTAGCTTTTTGGCTTTAAGTGAGCCAATTATAACTTTATCACCTGTAGTTAATACCTGAATTTCGTATAAGCAATTTAAAGGGTATCATAAAAAGAAATATATTTAAGCGGTTACACAGCAATTTGTTTGGAGATGGCAGGTACCTTATTGGTTATTGTAAAAGTTCAGGTAATATTTTTTTTAACAAAAATTCAAGGACAAGTTCTCACTTCAGAACTATAATTACTTGAATACTTAGATCATAGACCGCACGTCAAGTTGTTTGCTTATTTGAAAACGGACGCCTTTTTTTAAGGGATAGAAGGAGTTAGATAAAGTATGGAGCATGCAAGAGCAAAGCAGAGACTTATCAGAATACTTGGAATCGCCCCTGAACTGCGGGAAATCATGCTTTCCACCCTTCCCTTGGAGGAAAAACGGAAGAAGATTCGAGAATTTATTGTGAATTTAATTTCTTTTAACTTCAATGATGATACGGCCATTGAACCCTTGGAATGGGTGGTGACCCGGGATGCTATCAGGGTATTGAGGTCCATTTTCTCCACCCGAAACGAGAGATTGGTCGGAAAAAGTCTGTTGAAGTACATGGATGATCTCCTCCACTTGGATACTCTGAAGGGCATGGAAAAACCCAGTTCCGGGTTTTTTGCTGAATTGGAGCATCTGCTCAAGGGACTCATGGGAAAGGCCGGGATCTACACTGAAAAAGTGCCTGTTTTTTCCAAGCACCAAGGTACAAAGGCAGCCAGGTTAAGATCTGCTGATCTCTCTCAGATGACCCGAAAATCACAAAGATTTTTAGATAGGTACCCCTGCGGCCTTGATAGTGACGCCATCCACAGACGCAGCATCAATAAGGCCAGAATTTTGAACCATTTTGGCGCGACGGAACTCGAGTGGGAAGACTGGAAATGGCACTCACGGCATATCATTCGCGATGCCGATACCCTCAATGATCTGGTCAAGCTCAATGAGGAAGAATTCCAGGCGGTAATGCTTGCCAGGGAGCACAAAATCCCTTTTGGTATCACTCCCTATTATCTCTCTCTTATCGACAATAATTCGGACCATTCAAGGGACTATGCGGTCAGAGCTCAAGTTATTCCTTCACTCAGTTATGTCCAGGCCATGAAAACTGCTAAGGAAGCTGAAGAACACTCAATGGATTTCATGCTCGAGCGGGATACATCCCCCATCGAAGGGATTACGCGCCGTTACCCAATGATCGCAATCCTGAAGCCGATCTCCACTTGTCCTCAGATCTGCGTTTACTGTCAACGCAACTGGGAAATCGAAGATGTACACTCTTCCAACGCGGTTCTCACAAAGGAAAAATTGGAAAAAGCCTTTCAATGGTTGGCAGACACACCGGAAGTGATCGAAGTTCTGATAACGGGCGGAGATCCATTTCTGCTTTCCAACAAAAAAATAGAATATCTGCTCTCCAGACTCTCCCGTATAAAACATATTCAGAGAATTCGAATCGGCACAAGAACCCTGGTCACACTACCACAACGGATCAATGAATCCCTGGTGCGTGTTATCAACCGTTTCCATAGCCCGGGAAAGAGGGAAATCCTGATTATCACCCACTTTGAGCATCCTTATGAAATTACACTCCAAAGCATGGAGGCGGTTCAGAAATTCAGGCACTATGGTATAGATGTCTACAATCAACTCGTCTACACCTTCTATAATTCCCGCAAATTCGAGGCATCTGCCCTTCGCCTCAAGCTCCGTTCGATCGGCGTTACCCCCTACTATACTTTCAACACCAAGGGCAAAGAGGAAACCAACGAATACAGGGTGCCCATCCCCAGACTTCTGCAGGAACAAAAGGAGGAAGCGCGAATGCTGCCGGGTTCCGTGCGTACCGATGAAATCGTTTTCAATGTTCCCGGACTTGGAAAGAACTATTTGAGGGCCTCCCAGCACAGGGACATCATTTCCATACTCCCTGACGGCCGCCGGGTTTATGAATCTCATCCCTGGGAGAAACAACTCTCACTGGTAGATACCTATTTGTACAATGATGTCTCTATTTATGATTATCTCAAGAGACTTAAAGCGGCAGGGGAGGATACTTCCCAGTATAAAACTATCTGGTATTACTACTAGTTTCTCTGGTTCCGAATTGTATAACAGTGATTATACAGTCTGATGAAATCCAGGCAGATTTTGATATATTGAGACTATCCCCCAAATGGCAGCATTTGTGATATTCCAAGTCAACAATGCTTGCATAATGCTTAAGTCGCAAGTAAGTTAAATGTTCGTCTGGCAGTTAAAACAATCAAGCCATAATTTTAATAAGGCAGAGACTTTGATTAGTTTTTTTAGGTTTTAAGTGAACCAATTATAATGTTACCATGTAGTTAACATAGTCATCACTTCAAACTATTTGTTTATTTGAAAACGTCTCCCCTTTCCCCTATGGAAGCTTGTCTCCTCCGCGTACACACCTTATATTATACTTTACTGCCTTTTCATCATATTCGCCATAGCCGGTCGAAATCTGCAGGCACCAGGCTTGAGTCATGAATCTACCTTGTGTGGAGGAGGACCAGTAATAATTGGCAGCGTTCACATCAGGAAAGATTTTCTTTTCAATTGCAGGATAGACGAGGGTATCATCACACATGGATCTAAGTTCTTTGATGTTTGGTAAGCGCCAGTCATTCTTGCCAGCAAGTTCCAGGCCTTCGCAATATTTAATGCCCTCTTCCCATGCCCTGACTTCACCTTCTGCCTGCTGCCATATAAGGCCGTTAGAGTTGTCTTGCACTGTGCCGTCTCCATTTGCCTGAAAGTGTGCTTTGACTAACTTAGGTTCTACAGGTTCCCTCACGCAACGAATGTGAAACTCCTCTTCTCCGCCCGCGCTTTTTGTCTCTGACATTGGTTTAGCACCGGTTCCGGCACCTTCGTTAACCGACCATGCGAATGTATCGGACCTGTCTGCCCTGGGATGAGCTGCCCAAAAGTACTGTGCAGAAGGGTCGCTTTTGAAATATTTTGCGTCGAACGTAGACGTATGGCGATCAATCTTGCTGTGATCAACAAGATTGAACAGTTCGATGCTATCGGGACTTCGCCAGTTATTATAGCCCGCAAGATCAAGAGCTTCACAGTATTTCAGACTCGCCTCCCATGTCATTTCACCCCCTTCACCTTTTTGCCACATAAGACCGGTCACATTATCCGTAATGGTTTCATCATTGTTGTCAGTATATGAAAGTGGATTAATCGCGTAATCCGAGTCCTCTCCAAATGTATTTGTTGAATCCTGAGGCGCATTTGTGTCGGGTATCAATCTCACAGCCCATTTTTTAACAGCATGATCCGGTGAGACATATTGTTCAGATCTTACTCTCCTTTTCCCACTGCCTCCCTTCCCGCCTCTCTTCCCGCCTTTCTTCCCGCCTCCCTTTTCGCCACCTTTCCCGCCATCTTTCCCGCTACCTTTCACGCCACCTTGCCCGGCATTGTGTTCTCTCTGAGCACCTGCTCCGCTGAAACACGCAGCGATCGCGAGACAGAGAAAAACTATCATTGCTGTTATGGATATTTTTTTCATGTTTTCTTTCCTCCTTGAAATTTCCAATACTAAATCCATTATAGTTAATCTGTTTAAGATGTTAAAGATGCTTGTCAAATACTTCAATCACAAAAAAAATAATTATACATCTGATAGTCATAACAATCAAGGCAAGATCAAAATAAAACAGTAAAGGATCTTCGATATGTTTTTTAGGCTTTAATTGGGCAAATTATAACTTTACAATTTTTCTTACCCTGCCACCTGGAGTTCACATTTTAAATTTAAGAAAAAGTTCTGCCTTTAGAACTATAATTGCTTGCATACTTGGATCATAGACCTTAACTCAAGTCATTTGATTATTTAAGAACGCCCACCTTTCTCACAAAAATTACTTTTTATTACAATCTCAGTAATGCTTCAACAAGGCCGAGGCCTGTGCCCTTTTTTTTAGCGGCCAAAAGCGGAACTGTTGTTGTTTTGATTAAGTGCTCCGTAACACTCCCTAGCAGAACTCCGGCGCCAGCTTTTCTCCCCTTAGCCCCCATGATCAATAGGTGTATTTCGCGTTTCTCTAGCATATCTTTCCAAATGCCCGTATGATCTCTGTCATCCAGTCTGAATTTGGGTATTACGGAAATACCTTTTAGATCAATATTTTTGATGAATTCCTGATAGTTTTTTTCCGCATGCCCTTTCATGATTTCGGAAAACTGTTCGTAGCTTTTACCGGTCTTGTAATAGCCGATGGGAACTGAAAAAATATGCAGGCATTGTATCTCCTTTATTCCACTGGCCAGTGCAAAGGCTACCGCCACTTCCATTGCATTCTTTGCATTTTCTGAAAAATCTATTGGAACAAGGATCTTTGTATACCAGGCTTTCGTTCCTTCAGGCACGAAAAGTACTGAGCAAGGTGCCTTGCGCGCAAGTTTTGTTGAAAGAGTTCCTCTGGTTTTATCGGCAGCTCTCTTCCTCATGATAATGAGATCAATATCCTCCTGTCTGGTCCGCCTCAACAATTCAACCAGCGGAGACCCTTCAACAACTTCACAATTAAGTTGTGTGTCAGGGTGGCCATCATAGTACTTCTTAACAAGGTTTTCTATTTCCTGCGTAGTAGATCCATTACATGACCGCCTTAACTCCGGGTAAATTTTACAAACTTCCTCATCGATTTCATTCGCGCTTGAAACATGAAGAAAAGTAATTTTTTCTGATTTAGCCAACCTGCTTATCATGGCGGCATACCGAATAGCAGTACCATCTTGATCGTTGAGGGAAATCCCCACTAAAAGGCGTTTGTACTTATACATTTTTGACTCCTTTATTGGGCTTCTCAGTTAATAATATAAAAATGGCCAAGTACTCCGTTGGCTAATATGAGAGTCAAAGGGTACTTGGCCATTTGATTTTTATTTGAAATATCTTATACATAATAGAAGTTATTAGATTCCACAGCTCAGACAAATCATTTACCCTGCTTGGCTTATTTATAATCCCTAAAAGGCTTGCCCTGTTGGTATTGTATAATTCAACCTGAATTATGCGGCAATCGCCTCCAAAAGTTGGTTCCGCAAGTCTGAAAATCGTTTATAAAATTAAAAGATCCTGTTTAGATTGGTCCACTTAAGACGTGGAATCCTGGTTTTCTGCCCGTATAAAAAAGGGCAGACTTAAGAGTGGCTGACTCTTGCCGTTAATATAGGGCTATCAAGTCTCTGATTTTGACTTTATACCCTGAACCTTTAAATTAAAAATTTACACACTCCAAATAAAATCCATCAAATTTTATACATTAAATCTTAAATTACCCAATCGCATTCATATAAGTCAAGATAGAACATTGTCATGTATGAAATTTGATTTCCTAAAACCTTTTAGATGCCTTTTCAACTCACCCCCCGCCTCGTCCGCATAATTCCCCTAATTTTTGGATAAGGTGGGATTTCATTGGAAAATAACAGTAAGAGGGTATTTTTGTACATAAAAAGCCATAAACTTAGCTGTTTTCATTGAAAAAATGGATTGATATTCCTTAAAGAGTAATTTTCTGAATCTTGCATAAACAATATTGAAGAGTACCATAAAAAGTAATAAATTTAAACGATTACACCGTAATATATTTAGATACAGCAGGTATCCTATTTATTATTGCAGAAAAAAATAAAACAAAACTTTTCAAAACTGTTTACATTTCAGGAGCATCAATTTCACCGAATCTATTACGTTATTAAACGTTTGCAATAGACAAATACAGCTTCACGCTTGATGCCTTGTATCTTTTTGCACGAGCTTCGCTGTGCGCAGGCCCACTACTTCGTAGCGGATTCCCAGTCTGAGTAAGGTCGATGCTTGCAAAATTCAGGTATTTACATTACAGTCAATTAATTCAGCTTAAAACATTCAGTGTTATCTACACTGTACAACTGATACAACAAACAACTCAGTATTTAAAATCACCAAACGGCACAGATAAAAAACACAATTCTATCAGATTATTATTTTCAATCTGCCTGCTCTGTCCGGGGGATCATAATGGAGCATATAAAAGAAAACCCAAATACACCCAGTTGTCCAGGAAAGATGCCGGCGTGATGCGTATAGCATTCAGCTCAAAGGAAAAACTGTGGCAAAGATTCAACTCGCAAACAAATATTATTCAGTATGATGATTTAAAAAACAAACCTAAATGATCTGCAGCGCGAAATGATACGAGAACTTCTTAAATAGAAAAAGGCTGTTTGTGTTTATAATTTTATACAAACTGTATAATCATTGTTCGAAAGGATCAGAAAGATGAGTCGAGAAACCACACCACCAATTTTGTATTTGATTGTATTATTAGTCGTGATCAATCTTGCTGTAACGGGATGGATCGTCATTAAGATTTCACCACCCTCGTCTGCAGTTTCAGAGTCGACATCAGTAGAGAAACTTCCAAGTTATCTCACAAAAGAGGCTAAGCTCCGGATTTACAGTGACTTCAGACAAGCTTTTAACAGTCAAAATTTCGACGCCTTCTGGGACCTGTTTAGCGCCATGGCTCATGTTAGAATGAACAAGGCTGACATGAAGAAAAGCTATGACCAGATGTTGGATTATTTCGGTGGTGTTGAGGGAGGAACGTTTTCACATTATGAGTATGCTGAAAAGCAGGGAAACCTTAAGGTGTTCATCCTTTATTACGCCGTGAAGTTTTCTGAGACATCAAAATTTGGGAGGCAAGGCAAACTGAAGCTTTCGGTTACCGACGATGGACAGGAATACGGCATTATTTCCACATACCTTCTTTCGGAAACACAATAGGATACTTTCGGAGAACCGAATAGAACGCGATTTAGGATAGCCGCGCCGAGGGCAACT
>JAFDJA010000016.1 GCA_019307745.1 Deltaproteobacteria bacterium
AAAGATACGCGTGAAAGGTATCTCTCATCAGATCTGACTTTTGTGAAATTACGCTTAACATTGCAATTGGGATAGACGATATATCATGAGTTGTTCGGAGTTCTTTATATATAGATATGCCTGATCTTTGGGGCATCATTATGTCAAGGATTATGAGGTCGGGATTATGTGACCTCACAGCGTCAATTACATTTTTATTTTCCCTCACAGTGCATATTGTATAACCCTTATCCTCTAATACTGCTGTCAAATAGTCTCGAATGTCAGGTTCACCTTCAATTATTATTATGGTCTTTTTCATATCAATTTTTGATTAATTTAATACTTGAATTTACACTATCTATCTACGCCTTATTACGCTTATCAAAGCGGGATAATGCTTGTTTGAAATCAAAACTATCCCTACGGCCATTCCTGTTGAGCGGGTTGCCGAAAACACAAAGTTATCCTTACCACATAGTAAATATCCCTGCGGGCAAAAATGTAATAAATCGAAATTTTTCTTGACAAATTAAGTGAATTTTTTAACCATAGTAAATCAATATAGATTGTCTTTGTATAGATTGTCTTTGTATAGATTATATAGGAAATGTATTATTTGCAAGGGTTATTTCCTGGCCTGATCACCTATACATTTTCGGTGCTGTAATTAAAACAACATATTAATTGAATTTTGCATAAAGACACCTACCGCTGTTTATTCCGCCAAAGCGGGATAAAGCTTTGTTCGTTTGACAGCAAGACTGTCCGAATGCCCATACCTAAAGGTCGGGTTTCGAATGCGCAATTTTAATTCTCACCATATAGGTAATATGGCTGCGAGCCAAAATGCGCCAGCTTCGCTTTAAATATAAGTTTTCAGCGCCTCGTTAGGTTATCTCCCGCAAGACTCAGGTATTAAATATCTTGATATAACGCGTTCTGTATATTCAATAAACTCCCCCGGCTGTAGGGGGGAAAACGTTAATGCTCAATTTCAGATACATAAATATTTTTGGAGGATGAACAGATGAAGAAGATTCTCATACTGGGTTCTGGTGCCGGTGGGACAATGGTTGCAGTAAAATTGCGTAAATTATTGAGTCCATCTGAATGGCAAATCACAATTATTGATAATGATGAGATGCACCATTATCAGCCTGGATGGCTTTTTATACCTTTTGGTATATATACAGCGCAAGATTGCATGAAGCCTAAGAGAGATTTTATTCCTAAGGGGGTAAATTTTATATTTGATGAAGTTGTGGGAGTCAATCCTGCCAGCCGCAAGGTAGACTGTAAAAAAGGCTCCTATGAATATGACTGGCTTGTTGTGGCTTCAGGATGCAGGATAGCTCCTGAAGAGGTGGAAGGCCTGGAAGATTGGACCCCGGACCCAAGCGGTAAGGTTCATTCCTTCTTTACGCTTGATAGTGCACTAGCTCTTCAGCGAAAGATGAAATATTTAAAGTCAGGGAAGTTAATATTCAATATTGCTGAAATGCCACATAAGTGTCCTGTTGTACCAATTGAATTTATTTTTATGGCAGATTGGTTCTATCAACAAAAAGGGGTAAGGGATAATATTGAAATCAAGTTTGTTACTCCAAACACGGGTGTTTTCACCAAGCCAATTGCGACAAAGGTTTTGAGTGCTGCCGCGGAAGAAAAAGGTATCAAAGTGACCACCGGATTTGATCTTGATTCAGTTGATATGGACGCTGGAAAAATGGAATCAGCACAGGGTGGAATTGAAGAGTTTGATCTGCTTGTTTCCACTATGCCTAATCTCGGAGCTCAGTATGTGGAGGATTCAGGCCTGGGTGATGGTATGGGTTATGTTATCACTAATAACTATACCCTAAAGGCTGAAAAATATGACAATATCTATGTAGTGGGGGACGCGACCAATGTTCCTACATCCAAAGCCGGTTCTGTGGCCCATTATGAGGCAGAGATCCTGACTGAGAATATGGTCCTTGAGATTGATGGTCAGGAACCAAAACCTGAGTTTGATGGGCATTCCACCTGTTTTATTGTTTCAGGCTATGACAAGGCCTACCTGTTTGATTTTAATTATAAAACTGAGCCTCTCCCTGGTAAGTTCCCATTCCCGGGTCTTGGTCCGTTTGATCTCGTGGGTGAGAGTTATTTGAACTATTGGGGTAAGATGATGTTTAAATGGGTTTACTGGAATCTCCTGTTAACTGGACAGGAGCTTCCTTTAGAACCACAGATGGCTATGGCTGGTAAAAATTGGCCTACCGTTGAAGCAGGCTAGGAGGTGTCCATGGAAAATGAAGAATTGATTCTTGCTAAGCTCGAGAACCTCGAGTCGCAGATTGAGCCGATGGTTAAATTTGCTCAGGGTATCAAGGAACTGAAAGATGATATTATTCCTTTGCAAAATATTGCTATTCAAGTGTTAATTAAAGAGCTTCAGGATGTTGAGGCAGGTTTTAACCTGGATGATTTTATTGTTTTAATAAAGCAGTCCCTCAGGAGTACTAATGATCTCCTTTTCGCAATGAAATCAATGTCCAGCATGATAGAGTTCGCAAGAGATGTGGAACCATTAATGAAATCGGCTGTGCCCCAGCTTATTGAATACCTTGACGAAATGGAGCAAAAAGGTGTCTTTCGCATGATGAAGGCTATGCTTGATATGCGTGCAAAGGTTGCTGCTGCTTATGATCATGAAGATATAGAACAGATTGGTGATGTAATGGTAACCCTGTTGGGATTGGCTAAAAAATTGTCAGATCCCAAGGCCTTAGACTTTTTGGAAAAAGCTGCAGCCATCCCTGCTCATGCAGACCTGGCAAATTCAAAAAAGATGGGGCCCTTCAAGTTAATGGCCGCTGGTTTTGATGATGAGATCAAAGATGGTCTTGGTGTGATGATAGAGTTGACAAAGGCTATGAGTGTTTTAAAAGGCGATGAGGGTAAAGTGGGTAATAACACCAGTTCAGATTGAGTTAAATATGACTTTTATTTTTTTATTAAGATTTTAAACACTCCTCTGGATTCGATAAAAAATAGCTTGTCTGAATTAAAATATTTTTATCAAAATTGCAATCACATTACGGTGGAAAGATTTTTTACCAATGGTGGCTGAGAGTGGACACGGGAAACAGGGGTGTTGTGTAATTATTGCAGTTAACTTCTAAATCAGGAGGGATTTAATGGCATACACTTCTGAAAAAAGAATTTTAGTTGTGGATGATGAGCCGGATGTGCGAAATTTTCTAGCTGCATGTATTGAGGATGCTGGTTTTCAGGTGGAAACAGCTGTGGATGGGACTGATGCATATGAAAAGATAGGAAAAAACAAACCAGACTTGATGACTTTGGACATGGTAATGCCACGGACATCAGGGATTCAACTCATTCGTAAACTGCGCAAAGAAGAGAAATATGCTGATCTTCCGGTAATAGTTATCACTGCCCACGCGCACGATGAATTTGGAAGTGAGGACCTTAAAGGATTTAATGCATTTACTTCTGGTCTGAAGCCTAGGTACATGCTTGAGAAACCAATAACTCCAAAGAAATTGGTTGATGCAATTGGTACTATATTAGATGTGCCGATTGAAGAAGAAAGTATAAAACCAACGATTGAACAGCAGAAGATTATAGATTTAATCAGCAAAAGTGATGAGGAGACTTTGAGGCAGATTGGGACGATATTAAATAAAGAACCTAAGTAGTTTCCATCCAGAAATGGCCTTTTTCCGCAATCTCGGCGTCAATCTGCGGAATTAATTGTGCGGTGTACCTTCGTACGCCTCCGCATAATTCCTTGATTCCCCTGACCTTGCGAAAAATTCCTCATTTCTGAATTCGAAACCACCTAGTGTCTTCAATTCATTTATGGATGGGCACTAAGTAGCTTATCTATTGTTTACTATTACCTGAGCTTTGCACCAGCAATCTATTACATTGTGCCCACACCAGCAGAACAGTGGATTCTCGTGTTCAGTGCCTTGCCAGGAAGTTTACTGCACTATTCCGGGCTAATATGTGACGAAACAAGTGTCTGAAAATAAGAATCCCCTGACACAAATGATGAGCCAGGGGATTGTTCGATTTGTCTTGATTCCTCAGGAATATTTGAATACCTGGGATCAGAGCATTTTATCTGTTTTCTATAAGCTTACCAGTTTGCCACCGGCAGTGTAAGATCAATTGCACGTTTGGGGCACTCGATCCAACAGATACCGCAGTGGGCGCATTCATACTCATAGGCAATAACCGGCATCCCTGTTTCTCCCCAGGAAAAGATGTCCATGGGGCAAATGGTATAACATTTTTTACAGCCGATACATTTTTTATAATCTATAGTTAAAGGCATATTATTCATCCTCCTTTGCATACTCGGGTTTGAGATCCGGGATTTCTCTGATCTCAACAACCATTTTACCGTTCACACGTCTTTGGAATGTGGGTCTGTTTGTTCGTGCCGGATCCGTTTCAGGGCAATCGATCCTTACATAATTGCAACGTGTCTCTTCCCTGTTCAGGCATGCATGTATATGCACTTCAGCCAGATCCATGATATTCTTTGCCTCCATGGCCCTCATTATCTCATGTGGATTAGTGGCTTGCATCTGAGGCAGGAATACCCTTCGAAGGGACCCAAGTCTTCTCAAGCCTTCTTTAAGCTTGCCTTCAGATTTTTCAAGACCAACATATCTCTCACAGATATATCGGATGGAACTTTCAATCTCCAGGGGTTGTGTGCCATCTTTCACCTTCATCGGGGCAAATGCTATCTCCTTTTGCTCCTCCACCTGACCTTCATCGATAGACAATTGTTCCACATCCCCGAGGGTTTTGGAAAGATCATCTCCCACCATAAAACCGAGGCAGGAACTCGGGCCACAACCAGGGGCCAGGGCACATTCACCAAGTGCGTAAAGGCCATTTACATTGGTTGAACATTTTTCATCTGTGTATACGCCACCTGACCTGAATGTTAGCGGCTTCAGGGGAACGACTTCGTACCGATGTGTCCTAGGATTAAATCCCCTTTCCTCAGCAAATTTAAAGTCGATTGTCTTTTCATCTGAATAGGCAACTTCCATTCTGTCGTGATACTCTTTAGGCAGGTGTTCAAGGGACTGATAAAGCGGGGTCCTGCCCTCTTTTTCCAGTTTCGCATAGACCTGCGTGTCCACAAAAGGAAGTTCCTCACCATCAGCAGTAAAATGCTTGGCAGTGATACCCTCACCATGGTCAAAATTGGGTCAGGTCCATGTTAACCAGGTCGCCACCAGCCCTGTAGACCATGGCACGTCCGTCACCAGATTGGGCAGCCGGACATCCGTCATATCTGAGTTTGTATTTCCAGGACATCGGGGCCTCAGCCTCATAACAGCGCTGGAAATCACCAGTTGCCACAACAGCCGCTTTGCATTTGATAATAATAAACTCTCCGGTACGTGTGTCAAAGGCAGTTGCTCCGGTAATATTATTGCCGTTTGTTAGCAGGTCAATGATCATTGTCCTTTCAAGGACAGTGGCACTGGTTTTTTTGAGTGCTCTTGACAGATCAGGTTTTATCCGCTGCCAGTGAACGCGAAGGCAACTCTTTCTTTCACCAATATGGGCATTGGGGACCCAGTAGAAATCATCGTCATCCCATCTCATGCTAACGCCGATCCGTTCCAGCTCCTCAAATCCCCACTGGCTTCTGGAAAAGTAACTGTAAAACATATTAGGATCAACAAATCTTCCCTCACCAAGGCACGCAGTCATAAATTTCTGCTGACGTTTCAGAAAACACAAAGGGGTCGCGTTCCCTTTGGGACGCGCGTTAAAGTGGTCAATACCCATTCCGGCATTACCACTTCGCTCTGTATGTGATTTTTCTGCCACAACTACTTTCAGTCCCTGCTCAGCAGCCTTGACTCCGGCACAGCATCCACCTATACCACCGCCGACTACCAGCAAGTCTGTTTCAATAACTCGGTTTGCAATTTTATCCAGGCTCATCTAAAACCCTCCTTATTTATTCTCTTCTGCCGCTTTCTTTTTCATCTCTTCAAGATGATCCATCCAGGCATAAATATGTTTGTCATTAAATTCTTCATCACGATAATGCAGCGATGCGACATATTCAGGAACCACCTCTTCTGATGCTGCCATATAGCTGATATCCTTTTCGTTTGCTCTCTGTTTGATCATCTTCCAAAGAGTAAACTCAAATTTTTCTTCATAATGTTTGTCAGATGTAGCTTCTTTCATTCCCAGCCTCCTTAAAAAAATAATAGATAATTATTTAAAGATTATAATTTTAATGCATAAAGCGCTCTTAAACCTGAATGGTATAAGAGAAGTGATATGTGGTTATAAATTTTATATGATTTATATGGAAATTAAATCAGGAGATCCGATATGGATTTTTCGACTTCTGAAGATAAACAGCCTGAGGGAAAACCGAGACCGTTTCGGAAGTCAAAATCCGAAAATATCTGAGCCGTTACCCTATAATAGGAGAAGAAATAAGTCAAACAATAAGACTATTTTATCTTATTTGTTCATGAAATCAAAAAAATTTTCTATCCTTAAATATCTTTACCATATTGGTTATATGCTTGACTACGGCAGAATCATACCAGCTTACTTTTAAACATAAATTTTTCAGTGTCTGACTGTCACGCCATGGCGTGAATGAAGGAATTAGTTAGCTGGATTATTGATAATATTGAGAGTTTAGATTGTTTTGGTATTTAACTGGTCCAATTTTGACTCTGCTGTACCCGTTTTTGAATGGAAAATTCCTTGATCTCTGCTTTGAGTTAATTGTGGATCCTGTTTATTATTGGATATGATACATTCAGCAATGGCAAATAACCTAATATGAGGCAACATTTGATCAAGAATTCCATTAATATGCCGATATAGTACATGTGAAAAAAGGAAAAAGCAAAGGAGGTCAGGGATGACCATGATTTTAAATTCCATAGAACTTCCCTCCAGGTCTTTGCCCCAACTTATAGGGAGCTATCCAGGGAAGATACAATCTGTTAAAGGTGACGCCATAAATCCCCTAGAGGATCTAAATGACAGGGAACCGGCTTCAATTCCTTCACAGATTAGAGATGTTTCCGCTGGTCATCCAGGCCGGACATCCCTATCATATCAAGAGGAGCTAAGCTTTTTTCACTCAGATACTACTATTGAATATCAAGGAGAAGACGGATCAAGGCTCTTCATCAGCTACAGCTACACAGCTATATCCAGGAAAGTTCATTATGAAATGATCCAGAATGCTGAAGATAAGACAATCAAACCTGAAAAGCATCCGCACCCGTTGAATGACCTTTTCGGGGCAGAGGCGACTTCCGGGCGCATACTTGAATTTGCCCAGCGTCTTATAAATAAATTTAGGGCAATGGAGGGATCTGAGGAATATAAAGTCGAAAAGCTGATTAAAAAGATGGAAAAAGGGATAGAAAAGGGATTTAAAAGGGCGCTAAAAGACCTTAGAGAGCCTTCTTCTAAGACAAGGAAAATGGTGGAAGAGACCTTTAAAAGGGTTATGAAGGGAATGAATGCATTGAGACAGGGAGGTGGATTACCCCAAATAAACAATGAGAAAAGGGTAACTTATGATGAAGAGATTTCATATACAACCGCTTCTCTGGAAATCCATTTGATTGCCTAACAACTGTTATTTTTCTATATCTGCGCGGAACATGAATTTTCTGGCAGCTTGACGGTATTTTAACAGCGCACTGTCAGGTAATTTTTTTAAGGATCTCACACTTTCATCTGAAGATTCTTCAGGATCAAAGGCTCGCAATGTATAGGGATGTGTATGGCTTTGGCTGGCATTCCAGATAAGTTCTGCTGTCCCGGCCACCTCATCAAGGGTCAGATATCTGGGTAGTTCCCCTTTATGTAAAGTGACGGGTGCTAAAGTAGTGAAAAATTCAAATTCTGGGAAATGAGGAATCAGCTCTATACTTTTCCGGATATCCCCAGAATCTATTTCTACACCTGCAATCCGGCTGTATAAGACTAAAGGACCTTTTACAGACATTATTGCCATGTCGCCCAGTCCTTGCCTCAGCAGCCGCTCAAGGACCATGGAATTTCTTCCGTTACAGTTAAACTTAAGTTTCAGTCCCTTTTCAAAAAATTCAGCACCTTGATAAGTTTATCCGTGTGCCTGGGATCACCTTCTGATATATTTAGTCCATCAAGCCATGTATGGGTCATATGGCATCGTTCGATAAAACCGTCGAGCCTTCTGTCTGCTGCCAGATAAGCCACAATAACTCCAACTCCCTGACGAATTTCTTTGCCATCTGTGAAGACTGGAAATTCAATGCCTTTTTCACTCTTGAATATTGAAGTTGGATTTGCATGATAAACCTCACGAAATTCCTCAAGCCCACCCTTTTTTATGTCGACTTCTTTACATGCGATGTTGTGTTCACTGATAAATTGTTTGGCTATTTTGCAGCGTGAACAACCCTGTGTGGTATATATGACTCTTGACATTGATGGGAATTCCCTTTCATGTACGGATAAAGGTATTTGCTGCAATGATATTAATAAGAGTTTGAAATTTTAAAAGCGATATCCAATGATTCCTCATACGATAATCCATCTTTAAAATTCAAATTCTCTTCAGATATTACAGTAGGTTTTATAGATGTAAAAATCTAACAGATGCATTCAGGCTCTGTCAAATCATATAAGTGGCTCGGGCATTTATATCACTGGTCTCTGGAAAATATTATTTGATTTAATAATGTCAATTAACTACAATTGAAAAATATATAATTATTTTAAGCTATTACAAGTTTTAAGTTGGAGTGAGGGCAAGTTGACAATTTTACAAGCAATATATTTAAATCAATGCAAAAAAATTTGCCCGAAGAGCTGATTGAAACCCTGGTTGAGGCGGAACAGTTAGAGGTTGAATGGATTATATTCAGGGGGCATTCATCTCCTGACAATTTTTTTATATGATCAAGATAAAAAATGAATTTGTAATACTTCTCAAAGGACGTGCAGGCGTTCTGTTTCAGGGGCAGGAGGAGATAATCCTTTTGAATCCAGGAGACTACATGGATATCCCGGCCGATAAAAAACATCGTGTAGAATGGGCAGCCCCTTAAGAGGATACTGTATGGCTGGTTATACACTATTTATTATTATCCATTAATCTGTAAATCATACAATACACCAGCTTTAAAAAAGGGGACAGGGCTACCTGGAAGCCATATGAAATATATTTTTGTTATATCTTTAATGTTTTTTTTTAAAGTAGATCTGTATGCCGGGCAAGTATTCCTGGACACCACATCCGGAATTCTGTCTGGCAGTATTAAGATGCCTGAGACGGATTTACCATGCCCAGTTGCCTTGATTATCGCCGGTTCAGGCCCAACAGACAGGGACGGCAACTCTGGTTTTGTGCAAGGATCAAACGACTGCCTGAAGATGCTCGCGGAGGGACTGGCCGATCATGGGATCTCATCTCTCAGATATGATAAACGGGGTGTGGCTTCCAGTTTTGAAGCCTTGTCCAGCGAATATGATCTACGATTTGAGACATACATATCAGATGCGGTTATGTGGTGTGAACAACTGAGAAATGATAAAAGATGTTCATCCCTTACCGTAATAGGTCACAGCGAAGGTGCACTGATAGGGATGATAACGGTAGCAACCACAACTGTTGACTCATTTATATCCATAGCAGGTCCAGGACGATCAGTATCACAGATTATCCTTGATCAGATAGATGGACAGTATTCCGAGGAGATAATTAAACAGACCTCAAGAATTATATCTAACTTAAAGTTGGGCAAGAATGTGACTCTTGTTCCAAAAGAACTTAAAGACCTGTTCCGGCCAAGTGTACAGCCTTATCTTATATCCATGTTTAAATACAACCCCACAGATGAGATTGCAAAACTCAAAATTCCTGCCCTGATCCTGCAGGGGACAGTTGATATACAGGTGGGTGTACAGGATTCAAAAAACCTGGCGCAATCATATCCGTCTGCGGAGTTGTTTATTATTGAAGGGATGAATCATATTATGAAGGATGTTTCAGACAATGATGAAATGCAGTTAAAGTCATACATTGATCCGACGATATCACTTTCAAGTGTTCTTGTAGAAAAAATATGCAGCTTTATTCAAAAGACAGATAAATTGGAAGTTTTGGAGAATGAATTCTAAAAGGTCTAAAGATGAATGAAAAAAGGAATATCAGGCTTATCCTTGAATATGATGGAGGCGCATATCATGGATGGCAGAGGCAGAAGAAGGATTTGACCATACAGGAGGTTCTGGAAGACAGGATTCAGATTATGGTTGGAGAACGTGTCACACTGCTGGGCTCTGGAAGGACTGATGCAGGTGTACACGCGCTTTATCAGGCATGTAATTATTTTACAAGCTCCAATATAGACCCTGAATCTATGCGCAGGGGGCTGAATTCCCTTCTTCCAGATGATATCTATATAAAGCAGGCTGAATATATGCACAATGACTTTCACTCCAGATACAGTGCAAAAAGTAAGACATATGAGTACCGCATTCTTAATCGATTTGAACCTGATATCTTCCTTAGAAGGGTCACTTGGCATGTGCGCAGGGAGTTGGATCATGCAATAATGCGAAAGTGTATGTCTATGCTTTTGGGGAAGAATGATTTTGCTGCTTTCAGGTCAACCGGGAGTGAAAACAGAACGACCATTAAAGAGTTAACAAGGTCCGAGCTTCACGGCCCGGATAGAGATGGTATTCTCTGCTTTTTGCTGGAGGCAAATGGTTTCTTGAGGCATATGGTACGAAATATTGTGGGTACTGTTGTGGAGGTAGGCAAGGGCAGGTGGAGTTTAGATGAATTTGAGGAGATTTTTCGATCCAGGGACAGATGCAGGGCCGGGATAAAGGCACCCTGTCAGGGATTATTTCTAAAGGATGTCGTCTATTAAATTGGTATGATATATTATTGCAACTTCAAAAAACCTATGAGTTCAATTACTCCGGACCCCAATATTATTCCCATACACCAGGGATTTCTGTACTGCACCGGGGGCAACAGGCTTTGGTTATCCTATTGTCTCTTATTGAAAAGCCCAAACGATTTATCAAAAGGCTTTTGCAACCATGGCAGAATGTATTTTCTCCATCATCGCCTGGAAGGTTTCCAGTATAGACATATTTCAGGCCTGCCTCATATCCGATATCCCTTGCACTACGGATGGATTCAGGGGAAGTTGATGGTCTGTTTTTCAATTGATAGGTTGGATGGAATCTGCTGATGTGCCATGGAATGCTGGAATCAAGCCCTGCAATAAATTCTGCAATATCTTTTAATTCTTCTTTTGAGTCATTCAATCCCGGGATCAGGAGGGTTGTGATTTCCAGCCATATACCCATCTTTTTAATTGTTTCAAGTGTATGAAGTACAGGTTCCAGTCTGGCCCCGCACTGTTTTTTATAAAACTCATCCCTGAACGATTTAAGGTCAACATTGGCTCCGTGGAGATCCGGGTATATTTCATTCAGACAATCTTCAGTCATGTACCCGTTGGTAATAAAAACATTTCTGATTCCTTTTTTTATAGCAAGACGGGCTGTGTCAATCGCTAGCTCAAAATATATTGTCGGCTCAGTATAAGTATAGGCTATTGTTGATGTTTCTGCTGCCTTTGCCTCATCCACAATTTCTGATGGGGCCATCCTTTCCCCCCCTATCTCTCCATGATCTGTCGGCATCTGGGATATTTCAGAGTTCTGGCAGAAAAGACATCTGAGGTTGCACCCCATAGTGGCGATAGAGTACGACCTGCTTCCTGGTAAAAAATGAAACAGGGGCTTTTTCTCTATTGGATCCACGTGTCTGGCGATAATCCGCTCATAGACAAGACTTACAAGAATGCCGTCTCTGTTTTCACGGACGCCGCATATCCCTCTTGATCTGTTCTTTAAAACGCATTTATGGCTGCAGAGATAACACCTGACCTTATGCTCCTCCATTTTTTCATAAAGGTATGCATGTTTTATTTTTTCTGTTTTCATGGAATTGTTCCCTCAGGTATTTTCTACTTTGTTACTTTCTGAGATTTTGTCGCTTCTGATTGTGGTGGTTCCTTCTACAATTGATTGTTTTTGGGCTGTCTTTTTTACCTTCAGGCTTAAATTATCAGTTTTCATTGTATATGAGATCGCTGCTGAAATTCCCAGAAACGGTCCAAACGGGCAATTGAGTGTATTGATTTTTTCTGACCACCTGCCTGGAGGAAAATGGGACTGGATTTTTGCACTTCTCCAGCCAATAGGGACATCTCCATATGCCACCTTTAATTGAGATTTTATTTGCCAGAGATTGAATGACTGGGCATGGTGAAAAAGATTTTTTTTGAATGATCCACTTATCCTGTGGAGCAGGCATTGCCAGGAAAGGTTGTTAATAACAGTGATAAATATCTTTCGTCTGGCCACTCTGCCTGCCTCCCTTAATGCCTGCTGTGGACTATCAAGGAATTCCAATGTGTTGATAAAGATTGCGATATCAAACTCATTGTCATCAAATGGCAGATCCTCAGCTCTGCCGGTTTTTAAGGTGCAGCGGCTGCCAAGGCGTTTTTTGCAAAGATTTATCATATAGGGAGAGGCATCAACTCCTGTCAGGTTAAGGCCCAGTCTGTTCAGGAATAGAAGGTGATTCCCTGAACCGCAACCTATCTCCAGAATTCTTTCTCCTGGTTGGGGGGCAATTAGTAAAGGGAGGTTTTTCTCCACAAAGGCTTCCATCGCCCTTCCCATGGAGGATAAATACCATGATTCATATAATTTTGCTAAGTGGACATCAAAGATAACGCTCATATTTTATATAACCATTGATTAAAAGTTTTTAGCGCATTTTTTCGATTTTTTATAAAACGCAAATTTTGTACACTGCAATCATTTGTATATTACAGTGGGTAAAATCTGAAGCTCTCTTTAACTTTAACAAAATTGATATTTTGAAATCACCCCGGTCCTTTGATCAGGTAGTGTTGTTGCAAATTTTTATAAACGCTGATTTGAATTTTTTCCATATACTTAAACCGATACGGTTCTGTGTTTCGACTATCTCATTAAGTATTTCTCGGTTGGTTAGAGGATTAATCAATACAGCCCTAAGGACAACGATATTCTGCGGGCGATAACGAGTGGATTCCAGGGTAGTCCTGGAAACAAAAGTTGTGTCATCCATTCTCAATGCCCTGTGCAATTTTATGTTAAGACCATTGATGAGATTGTTTGATTTCTTTGTCTTTTTTGCTGCAATTTTTTTTATGTCCTTGTCTTCAGATGAAGAGATGTCTTTTTTCCATATTGCAAGCTGATCCCTTACTGTCTCCGGTATAAAGCGATAATTCAGGATAAAGAGTTCAGGGATATTCAGGGTTTCAAAATTTCCACAATGGTCAAGGATACTTCTCATGTAATCTGTGGATTCACGGGCCTCTCTAAAGAGTAGTCCATATCCCTGCCTGCCAATGATTTTAAGGGACGCCCAGGGTTTCAAAGAGGCAAACGGTCTGGAGCCTTCAATAGTGAACCTTCCTATGTCTACTGAATTTTTTCGAATGATATACTGTGATGCATGTTTGATAAGGTTAAGGTCTTTTTCATTTCTAAATAGGATGAGCCCCATACTCATTGGGCAGAAAAACAGTTTGTGAGTGTCAATGGAGACCGAATTAGCCAACTCAATACCTTTAAATAGGTGCCGATAATCATCTGCCAACAGGGCAGGTCCTCCCCAGCAGGCATCCACATGGAAATGGGTATTGGCATTTCTGGCTATTTCTCCAAGCGCCTCCAGATTGTCCACATTGCCGGTCTCTGTAGTTCCGGCAATTCCGACAATGGTAATGATTTTAGTTTTAATTTCCTCATCTTCCTGCAGAATTTTTACCTTTCGCCTGACTTTATTGATATCTATATGGTTATGATCATCTACAGGGATGGAAATTACATTGGCATCTCCTATTCCGAGCAGATTGACTGCCTTGCGGATAGAATAGTGTCCCCTTGATGATACAATTATCACGCCTCTTTTGTATCCGTAATGATTGAGAGCCTCCGCCATTCCGTTTGTCCGGACACCTTGAAA
Organism: Deltaproteobacteria bacterium; assembly: GCA_019307745.1. GTDB lineage: Bacteria > Desulfobacterota > DSM-4660 > Desulfatiglandales > HGW-15 > JAFDJA01. The sequence continues at coordinate 14,126 of JAFDJA010000016.1, forward strand.
TCCTCCCCTGGGTGGAAATGCCTTTTCACGCGCTACTAATAGGGCTGTCAGATTTGCGAGAGTCCCGCCAGAGGTAACACTGCCGAGAGCAACACGCGGATCCTGTGTATGGTTTTCATAGAATATGTCTTTTCTCCTGAAGATCAGATGATGGAGCCAGGTTATAAGCTCTTTTTCCACAAAACTTGAGGCCTTGGCCGTCTCTATTTTAACCTGGTTCTGATTAAGGGCCGCAATGATCATCTCCAGCAGTATCATGAAGTAAGGAATAGCGCTGGTCATATGCCCTATATAGTATGGATTATACACCTTGACCGAGTGTTTGATCACCTTGGACTTTATTTCTGAGAGTACATCCTTGATCAAGAGAGGGCTATCCGGGATGGTGATCTGGTCAAAGATTTTGCTGAGTTCAGGCAGGCTGATGCTACTGTGAATTCCTCCTTTTTCCTGAAAAAAATCATGGATTATTTCCAGCAATTCGTGTCCGAATTCGACAAACTTGTCTGGGGAGTCGGGCATGATAAACAGCTTTTTCAGATATTCAAGATTGGATACGACTCTTTTGGGTGTTTCTGTCATGATATGTCCTAAGTATTTCAGATCCTAAATAATATATATGAAAAGTTTCTCTATTTTAATCTACACGTTCGCCATGAAGAGTTTGATGTAGCGACTGCAACCAGCAAGGAGTGTTTTCTGTGAATAATTGCAAATCTTATTCCTATCATCCAAATAAAGACAATATATCCATGTAAAGCCTTCAGTTTTTTGTGTTGTACAGTCTTCTACATTCTCCTTCCTTCATGATTGTGAGAGCATGAATTGTATTTCTTCCCGGATATATTTCAGCCTGTCCAGGTCATCATCTGTGATCTCTTCTCCTTCTGCCTTTTTATTTATCTGCTTTTTGAGTCTGTCGAGCTTTTTTTCCAGATCCAACATAGTATTTTGCATGGCCTGGACAGTGTCTTTGTAGTAGTCTTTTTCAGGGACTTCCTCTCTGACGATATCTTTGGGTTTGAGTATCAGGGGTTCTCTCCATTTGGGCACATGAGTCTCCATGCCTAAGTTTATTCTAATCTTTTCTGCTAAAGTTTCGCTGGATATAGATTCTCCATGTATTACAAAGATTTTTGGTTTTGATTCAGAAAAGGATTTGATCCATGCAAGCAGGTCTTTCTGGTCCGCGTGGGCTGAGAACCCTCCTATAGTGAAGACCTTGGCTTCTACAGCTACATTTTCTCTGAACAGCTTTATCCATTTGTTTCCTTCAACAATTTTTCTTCCTGTAGTGCCTTGTGCTTGAAAACCCACAATAACTATACTGGCACCGGGTCGCCATATGTTGTGTTTCAGGTGGTGCTTGACCCTTCCTGCTGTACACATTCCGCTACCCGCAATGATAATTGCCGGTTCAGAGGACTCATTAATCGCCATTGATTCTTTTGTAGAAGGGGTATAATGGAGATTGGGGAGATCAAATGGATCAATGCCCTGATCCACAATGGCTATAGCCGCATCATCATAATATTTTTTATTCTTCCGAAATATCTCTGTGGCCTTTATTGCTAAAGGGCTATCCAGATATATCGGTATCTCGAGTATTTGCCCACTTCTTTGAAGTTCTCCCAAGATATAAATGATTTCCTGGGTCCTTTCAACTGCAAATGCCGGAATGATGATTTTTTCTCTGTTTGATACTGCATACTGGACAGCCTCTGCAAGTTCATTTTTACTGTCTTCAAAGGATCTATGCAGCCTATTACCGTAGGTTGATTCCACAAACAGGTGATCTGCAGTAAACATCTCTTGGGGATCTTTTATAATCAACTGATTCTGTTTGCCAATGTCTCCTGAAAAGACGATCTTTATATCGTCTTTATCCTCCTCTATCCATAGCTCCAGAATTGATGATCCGAGAATGTGTCCTGCATTTCTTAGTCTTGCTTTTATTCCTTCCTGGACGTCTATTCTCTGATCCCTTTCAACCGGGGAAAAAAATTGAAGGCTTTTTTGGGCGTCTTCAGTAGTATATAAGGGTTGAAGTCCGCGCTTACCCTGTCTGTTGTTTTTTCGCGTCTGCCATTCAGCATCCATCTCCTGAATATGCGCCGCATCAAGGAGCATTATTTCGCAAAGTTCTGCTGTGGGTGGTGAGGTGATAATCTTTCCCTTAAATCCATCTTTCACCAGTTTAGGTATTCGACCACTATGGTCGATATGGGCATGTGTAAGGAAAAGAACATCTATCTGTTTGGGATCAAATCCCCAGTCCATCCAGTTACGGCTTTCCATCTGTTTTCCACCCTGGAAAAGGCCGCAGTCAACAAGAATCTTTATGCCTTTAGAATTTTCAACCAGATAATTTGATCCAGTAACGGATCCTGCACCGCCTAAGCATGTGACTTTAATCATGTTAACTCCTTTTTGAGATATATGGATTTTAAATGTATAAGTTATCAGTTTAACTGAAATGTGTCCGGAAAAATAGCAGTAAATGAAAATTTTAAAAAGATATTAGTGTTTTGAAAAGAGAACTGACATGGCCTATAAACCGCGGACCATTTTTCAAAGTGCAGACTGCTGCCTGAATTTTGAGTCTTTTGTCAAAGCGAGACACAGAAAACCTTGAGTTTAAAGGGTGGTTGGAATCAGTCTAGCCTGCAGGCATATTACAGATATGGTGCAGATAAAAACTGTTTGTTCGGCAATTCGCTCTTCAGAAATGATCATGCGAACATCTTTGCTGTCAAACAAACAGACATTAAATATAAGGTGGTTGGTGGTTCAAGGGGAGAATATAAATGGTACAAGATTCAGAAACCAGTTTTTATTAACGAGTTTTTGAGGTTTTAAAGTAATATATTTTCTATTCATCAATGAGGCTTGATTGGATAGATATATTCTTTCCCTTGATAATTTTTAATGATTAGTTTTTCCCCTGCTGTATCCTTGATATATGATGGTGTAACAGGTATCTTACCTCCTCCATGTGGCAAATCAATAATAAAACGCGGTATGCATAATCCTGTTGTGTAACCCTGTAATTCCGACATGATTTCCAGCCCTTTTTCCAAAGGGGTCCAGAAATGGGATGTCCCTTTTGCTAAGTCCGCTTGAAACAGATAATATGGTTTAACCCTGATAGTCAGGAGTTTCTGCATAAGTCTCCTGATTACAGAAGGGTTGTCATTGATTCCATTTAGCAGGACTGTCTGGCACCCTATGGGTATACCTGCATCCGCCAATAATGCACAGGCAGACGCTGCTTCTGAAGTGATTTCAGACGGGTGGTTGAAGTGTGTGTTGATATAAAGCGGGTGAAACCGTTTAAGCATTTTCGTGAGTTTGGGTGTGACACGTTGAGGCAGTGTACAAGGTACTCTTGTCCCTATACGTATGATCTCCACGTGAGGTATGGAGTGGATTTTTTCCAGGATATGGGCGAGTTCGTTGTCCTGCAGGAGTAAAGGATCTCCTCCCGATAGAAGTACATCTCTTATTGTTTTTGTGGCCTTTATATATGCAATACCTTCTTTTATACTCTCTTTTGTCACCATGGAGGGATGTCCTACTTTCCTTTTCCTATTGCAGAACCTGCAATACATGGCACAGCGACTGGAGATCAGAAAGAGTGCTCTGTCAGGATATTTATGCGTCAATCCAGGCACAGGAGAAAGCCCCTCTTCGTTTAAGGGATCATCTAATCCGTCCAGTTTTGTTATTTCACGGATATCAGGAACCGCCTGCCCGTATATAGGATCTCCTTTTGTTTTCAAGAGTTTCAGGTAGTAAGGATTGATAAACATAGGGTATGACTCAGCTACTTTCTGTATGCCAGCGCTGTCCTGGTCTGGAATAATAGAAAGCTCCTTGGGTGAAGTGATCCCCATGGAGAGTATTTTCTCCCATGGCTCATATGTCTTTATTATTTTTGCTGTTGTTGTCATTTGCCTGATATCTTTTTTTGATTTTGATTCATACCTTGTTATTATTTCTCCTGTCAAATGTCTTGTTGGTAAGGTGTGGTTTAATTGGTAATGTAAAGCCTGTCTTTTGCAGACATAGAATGGCTTATGTGAGTTAATGCATTGAAAAGATTAGGGATGGTTGCTTGATTGGTATATTAATATTATTCTGGCCGGGGATTTTATTGCAAGTATGTAACAGATATTTAGGGTCAAAAAATGGGATGGCTAAAGGCATTTTAAAATGAAGATGATTGTTCTGTGGATATCTGTTAGAGGAAAATACACATCATTCAGGATGGTGTAACTATGGGATAATGGTATTGATGATTGGATTTAAAAAAGCAAATCTAAAAGATCCTTGACTGATTTAATACCGATAAGGTCAATGTCTGAAATAGATTCGCAGCTTTCAATGTTGCTTGTAGAGAAAAGACATTTACTGAAACCTAATTTTTTTGCTTCATTGATTCTCATTTCCGGCTGGTTCACTCCACGGATTTCACCAGCCAGACCTATTTCACCAAAGGTTACCATGTCAGTTTTAACCGGTTTGTCCAGAAAGCTTGAGATCATGGCAGAGACAATGCCCAGATCTGTTGCAGGCTCATCTACCTTTAGGCCACCTGCGACATTTACAAAGATGTCCTGATCCCCCATCTCAAGACCCACTCTTTTCCCTAATACGGCAACTAGAAGGGAAATTCTATTATGGTCTACCCCGACAGCTGTACGCCTGGGCATTCCGAAGGGGCTTGGCCCCACAAGGGCCTGTATCTCCACCAATAGGGGTCTTGTTCCCTCAATACATGGTACTACTACTGAGCCGGATGCCCTTTGAGGCCGCTCCTCCAGGAAGATACGGGAGGGATTTCCTACCTCCTTGAGGCCTTTTTCTTTCATCTCAAAAACCCCAATCTCGTTTGTTGAGCCATAGCGGTTTTTTACTGCACGTACTATCCTGAACATATGTTTGCTATCGCCTTCAAAGTAGAGCACCGTATCCACAAGGTGCTCAAGGACCTTTGGCCCGGCAATGGCACCATCTTTTGTTACATGGCCGATGAGGAATGTCGGCGTGTTGCTTTCTTTAGCCCATCTAAGGAGCCTGGTTGATACCTCTCGCAGTTGACCAACGCTACCAGGCGCTGAAGGCAGTGCTTCAGTATGGGTCGTCTGGATAGAATCTACAATCAGAAGATCAGGATTTAAATCCTGCATCCTGTCAAAGATGTGTTCTATGCATGTGCCTGATACAACATATAGGTTTTCAGAATGAACAGAGAGTCGCTCTGCTCGTAATTTTATCTGCTGAGGGGATTCTTCACCTGAAACATAGAGGGTTTGTAGCCCCTGTTCAGAGAGTTTCCCTGCAACCTGGAGGACAAGGGTCGACTTACCAATACCGGGATCTCCGCCCAGCAGTAGGAGAGAACCGGGGACCAGACCTCCGCCGAGGGTGCGATCGAATTCCGAGATTCTGGTCTTGATTCTATGATCAGAAACAAGAGATATGGAATCAATAGTTTGGGGATAGCCCATTGAGGAGATCGTACTCCCCTTTTTTTTTGAGGACTCTGAAATCTCCTCTGCAAAGCTGTTCCACTCTGCACAGTCTGGGCAACGACCCAACCATTTGGGTGCCTGATAACCGCAGCTTTGGCAGGCAAAAATTATTTTGTTCTGTTTAGTCATATCAGATTTTTACTGCCAGTAGTTGAACTCATGATCTCAAAAATATCAGACATATTGGATAGTATATAACAGAACTATACCTTTGAAGAAAATAGATGTTTCATTGGGGAGTACTCTGTTTGGGAAGATGAACTGTAAGCCCCTATTGTTTAATGCCGTATTTGTCATAGAGGCTCATTAGCTGATCCCGCCATCTCTCGGTCTCAATGCGGCCTTTTTCTATTTTTTTATTACCCTGTTTAATTATAGGGATATTATTGCTGCGTATGCCGGAAATCTTTATTTTAAAACCATTGTAGATCGATTCTGATCCATGGATATATATGGAGTGTAATGCTCTTATCTCTTTATTATCAGGATTAATATTCCGCAGGCTGTCAAGAAATCTTTTATATACCGGAATCACATAGCCATTTAATTCTTCGTAAATCTTATGGTCAGTTGTGTAGTTTTCTCCTGTAACCGAAGCATAGCGTTCCAATGCCTTGTTTTCAAGCTCTGCTATATTAAGTATCTCATGGTTTATATAATCTGCAATTCCCAGAGCTGTCTTGTTTACGGCGCAGCTGACAAAAAGATTGATTCCCAGTAGTATGGCAATTGTGAATTGAATAAGTTTCTTCATTTAATTTCCTAATACCGAATAAATCGTTTTGAAGTGTAAAATACATGAATCCTGCGCAAGGTATCTATAGTGGCTTGTCCCGCCAAAGCGGGATAAAGCTTGTTTTTTTTTAAACAGTAAATCTGTCCGCACTCCCACTGCCGCAGAACGGGCTCCCAGATTTAGTGCTTTGCTACGATACTTCGCGTAAGATTAAGGTAATAAAGTTTGATATGTCTGGTATTGATACTAGCAAAAGCAGTGTTTTTTTGTCAATAGTCTGTCTGGATCTCAGGACAAAGGGTGTGGAGATAAAAATTTGCTTTCAATATTGTAATGGATGAGCAGTTTTTATGGGTTATAGTATTTAAGTGAGAAGATTTCTTAATAGTATCGGTGCTGAATTCAGGTAAACCTACTGTCTTAAATTTAAGACATTTTTTGGGGGAGTCTCCAATTCCTATAATTTATTGCTACCCGAAATATGATCCGTATGTTGCAAGGATAAAGATGTGATTTTAAACTTTTTTTAGAAAAATATACATAATAACAAGATCTTAAGCTCATAGAGCCTGTATTTTTTTAAGTGCTGATATGGTTCTGTTTTAATATTAAACACCCTTTGCCCTCTTGATGGTATGAATTATGCATTAAAGTCCTGATGATATTACATAACAACACATGATGAGAAGATTTATAGTTCAATCTGAGAAGAGTTGGGACTTAGTCTGATTGTATTCAATTGGAAACATAGTTTTTTTACGCCGACAATTATGTCAAGCATCCGGCGCTTTTTTTACTAGATTTGTCACTTTTACTAGTCGAATTATTAAGAAGATATACTCTTTAATTTGAATTTTATATTGATTTCAACTAGTTGAGTTTATGCGGGATTTTTGGCATGAGTTATGCAAATATTCATGTATAAGGCACAGGATAGAGTCATACATTGTTTTCAGGTTTTCATGAAATGTTTGGCTTTTGACCTGACCTTATAGGTATTTAAGATTTTAGATAAGTTTGGAAAAGAGGGAAACAACAGGAATTATAAAACTGATAAAATATTGTTCAGTAAGTGTTTGGTGTATTTTTATTTAAATGATTGATAAGATAATGATTTTTCTATGGATATAAATTATTTAATTGATTGAGAATCAACATAATATTTTTTTTCAGTTCATAAAAAAATCTTGACAATATGTATGTAGTATTTTATTAACGTATACAATCATTTATTACAATCATTACTACTATTATCCAGGAGGCCTAAAAAAAATGATTAAAAAATGGAATTTGAAATTAGTAGCTGGTGTTCTCGCAATAGTTTTGGCAATTACACCGGCGGTTGTTTTGGCTGGTGGTGGCAAAGGTGGCAAAGGTGGTAAGGGCGGACAACGCGCAGAACAGGCCACTGGTGGTGGTACTGCTGCTGCTGCTGAAGGAGCTGCTGGACTTGGAGCTACTGGTGGGCTGACTGCAGCAGGAATTGCTGGTATTGCAGCTGCTTCTGTTGCTACATTAGTAGTGGCAGCTGAGGCTACAGATACCGAGACAACACCTGCCCACCCATAATAATTTTTTTTTAAACGTAATTCAGGTAAGGCGGTGCAAACCGGCTTACCTTTTTTATGCCGTTTTTTTATCCTGAAATTTTCTTGGTGTAACTATCTGATTTGTAAATAGTTTTTTGTAATAATGCCTTTTGAATTTAAGTTTTTCATACAATAAATGAAAGCAAATATCACCAGGTCTGATGCCTTGAGACATCCGGTAGGCATGCTGCGATTTCGGTAAAATAATAACTGTATTTACTTGAATAATTACTGTCCTGAGGGGAGCGATAAAATATCTTCTTATTTTTTGCATTTCATATTCAACCTAACTTGAATCTATCCTCAATCGTAGATTCCTGGAAATCTAGAAATAGAGTTGAATTGTTACGCCTGTGACATTGTTCAAATTAATTGGTGAAATCTGAGCGGAATCTAAGCGCGAAGACAGCAAAGTCATTATTAAGAAACCTTTGGTCGGATTTTATATAACAACTTTGATTATAGTGGATAGTGGAAGAATTTGAGAGAGACCCTATCCTTGGGGAAACCACGGAGTCATAAGAAAGAGATTGAAACTTAGTTTTAGAAACAGCTATATTTTTGGGTGACTCTAGCCCGAGGTAAATAGTCTTAGTTAAAATAAAGCTAAAAAGGCCTTCATGCATTTAACATGAAGGCCTTTTTAGGAAGTTTTGATAATATGGTTATCAGTTTGTCCCGGGAAGATCCTTTCCTTTAAAACCCTCAAAATCTGGCCCATATCTGTAGGCCTTGAAGATTGCCTTGTGATCAGGATTTATGAATTCCCATACGATCTCTCCTGAGCGAGTAACCTCAAAAATTCGTCCAGTAGCGCCTTCACAGATTAATGTATTTCCATTTTTCAGTCTCTGTGCCCCGGCAATATAAGGTGAATTAAAGAGCCATTTTGTTTTGATCGGGAATTTCCAGGATTTATCTTGGTGCTCATAGCTCCATACGACCTTTTTGGTTTTTGGATTTATTTCCAGTACGCGGCTGTGATCTATACCCCAGTACAATCCTGATGCTTTCACACTTGGAAGGCCTATGCCGTTGTCAAAAATTATAATATTTCCATAACCTGGTAGCCCTTCCGTAATCATTTGAAAATCATGCTGACCACCTAAAAGGCCCCATTCGCCCTCCATACAGCCGCCATATCTCCACTGAACCTCTCCAGTGGCTTTGCTGAAAATGATGCAGACGGAATTATGGCGTAGTGATACCATAATAGATTCAGTGCCTGTTATAGGGTTGCCGGCAGGGAGATACTCAAGAGAGTTGGCATGAAGCCATTCATGACGGTCATTGAGGGGACATATTGGATATTCCTCTGGTCTGAGGTAGTCGCTGGCGCGCCATGACCAGACAATTTCACCCTCAGGGGTGGTTTCTGTTATCAATTCTTCAAAAATCTTTCCGTCAGAGTGTTCCTCTCCAGGGATTCCGCCTGGAATTTTTTTCTCCATCTCTTTGGGGACAGGATCCCATACAATCTGGATATAGTTTCCATTGGGCAACTTCGCCTGGTCATGGTGGGCACTATCGGTTTTTATCTTGACCAGAATATTATTGTCCCAGTCCTTTTCAATAAGAACACCACCTTTGCCGCTCATGCTGTGATTGCCGGGACTTCCGTAACCAACAAGAGTTCGGCCTGAATAGAGCAGGTTGCCGTTTTCAAGGAGTTCTCCATAGAGTCCCGGTGCATTGCTGTTTGTCCATGTATGTACAATATTGCCTTTCATGTCCATTAGGTTGACAGTGCCGGTACCAGCCAGGCTGCACCACAGAGTGTAACCTTTGTAACTTTTTGAAGGGACATATTTTGTGACACCCACGGGCCATTCAGTAACAGAGCGGCCTTCTCCACCATCAGATACCGAGACAAATGTATCACCGGAAAAGGCAGATATTGATGAACCTGAGATAATTGATAGAATAATCAGTGTGAAAAGTGCTGATATGGTTAAAATTTTATGTTTTTTCACTGCGTCCTCCTTTTGGAAATTAAAATAGATTAACAATAATAATATGAACTTTATCCGCAATTATTAGGCCAAATGACAGGGTTTATTTAACCGTTTATCAAACTTTTTTTTATCATATAATATAGCATAGAGTATTACGAATAATAGTACAATTGATTTGGGCTGATAAATCAGATCCTAGGCATCTGGTATAAGGTTTTGAATGATACATATTAAGAATTTTTTGGGAAATAATAGTTATTTGTCTAGATTTTGTCGGAACCGTTCCAGTTCCTGTATGCTTTCAAGATGGTCCGGTTCAATTTTAAGGGCTTTTTTGTAAAATTCCTGTGCCTTTTCAGCATATTCAATGTCATTGCTTTCTGCACTTCTTGTGTGGTAGACAACGCCTATGGCATAATAACCGTATGCCTTTTCAGGGTCAACCTCAATGGCCATTTCAAAATGGTGGATAGCCTCTTCATATCTTTTGTTTTGCAGGTATTCATTTCCAATATCACTGTATTGACCTACTATTACATCCTTGATTCTCTGCAGGAACTCTTCTGTTGTCATTTCTTTGTCTTTTAGGAATGGGTTCACTTTTTTAGGCTCATTCATGCAGCATGGAATAGATATAAAGAGCGTTGGAAATTGTTTTACCTTAAATTTGTTAGAAATAGAAAGTTCTGCGTCTCCTATTTGTGGGTTGATCTCAACCTTGGGGATGTCTGCTAGAAAATTCTCCACTTCATAGGTAGTAAGGTAATTCTCTGCTAATTTTTCACTCCACGTGTCTCCATCTATATGAAAGAAGATAACAAGGGGCAGTTCGTTTTCTCTCGCATATTCAAATGCACGCTCATATCCATCAGAATAGTGCTCCCATAAAGTTAATTCAAGTGAAAAGGCATGTGTATAGAAAATCAGGCTCATAATAAAAATTAGTGCGGCGGATAAAATTCTTTTATGTAATACCGTCCTGTTTTTTATCAATGTTTTACCTCCTGGATTATTAAAATGTGTTTTCTAATGATCAGCAACATATAGAAAAATTAGATATCTTTGAGAAGGATATTGGCGTCCGAATCTTCAGTAATATTTCTGAATTTTTTTATACATTCAGAAATTGTGTTCAGGCTGGATGTTTTGTTCAGAGGCATATCTCTGGTCCCAAAGTCATCAATCGCCTGAATAACCGAGTTAATGCTCATGCTGTCAATGTTCTGGGCAGGATGATATTCAGAAGTTAGATTGTTTTTTTTCGTTGTTTTTGCAAGAATTCCGCACTCTTCTAGCTCGAAAAGTATCCTGTTAGTCAATCTTATAGGGAGTTTCAACTCACTGGATATCTGTTCAGCACTTGATGCTCCATTATAATTACGGAAATTGCTGATACAGAGATGAGCGATTTCGAGCGACAATATTTTTTTGTGTGTTGGACTTAACTTCAAGGAGATTGGCTCAAACTCGTATGCCTCCACATTCTGAAAGGCAAATGATACCTCTGCACCAAACAGGACAATGAACCAGCTGATTTGGAGCCATATCATAAAGAGTGGCAAGGCCGCGAAACTGCCGTAAATCGCCCCGTATTTGGAAACCCCAATCTGAAAGGAGATATAGAGCCATTGTACGATTGTATAAATTGTGCAAGCAACAATCCCCCCGGTTATCCCGGATAAGATACGGACCTTTGTATTAGGCATAAGAATATACAGAAAAATAAATAGAAGCCATATAAGGAAGTATGAAAGTATTTTTAACAAGAGCAGGATCATAGGGCTGAAAGGGGTCAGGATTCCTATTTTTTGTGCGAATACAGTAAACTGGGCTGTTATGAAGAATATAGTACTACTTGACAGGATGAACACTATTGGGTAGATGCACATCAGTAATAAATAGTTGCTGAGCCTTCGATGCCATTGCCTCCTGTTCTGTACACCCCAGATCTCATTGAATGATTTTTCAATATTTCCCAAAAGTCTGATAATAAGCCAGAGGAGCATCACTATACCAACACCTGCAATCAGACCACCTTTGGCATCTTCGAGCAGAGAGTTTGCAAAGGTAATGACCCATGAGATTACTTCTTCCTGACCTTTTCCCTTTTCCAGGAGCTCATTTTCCAGAATCTTTTGGAGTCCAAACCATTTTGCCATACCAAATGTAAGGGCTGCAACAGGGACTATGGAAAGCATAGAGTAGAATGTCAGGGCGGATGCCCTAAGACTGCACCTGTCTTCATCTAATCCATGCAGTGCAAGGACTATAACTCTTAAAAGGCGTATGAGAAAGGACTTTTTACGGGAGACAGATCCTAAGTGAATATGCCATATATCATGCCTGAGAAAATTGATGGCTTTTCGGAAAGTCAATTATTTCTCCAAAATTTGTTTTCCAGATAGACAAGGGCTGAAGACATTGGTGTCTTTGCAAGCAACCAGCCTAACGAGATTCCCAGACTGTTTGCGAGCATGTCACTGCTGCTCATGGATCTGTATGCTATATTCCCCTGAATCAGTTCGAGGGTGATACCAATAATAATCAACCAGATGCCGATCACGAGGAAAGTCTTTTTAGATAGCCTGCAGAATCCGAACCAGAGCATCAAGGATGTATAGGTCATGAGATGAAATAATTTGTCAAGGCCTTTAAAATCAGGGGTATCAGTCTCTATCCTTATGAGGGAAAGATAAATAACTAAACCAACCTGTATCCAGCCAATAAATAACCAAATATTTTTAAATCTGAGCATTTTCAGGTTATGTTAATTATTAAATTATAAACTTAATTAGTTAACTTTAAAATAATTTTATCCTTTTTTTTGAGCCTTCTGGATTTTTGCCCATGTGTCACGTAAGGATACGGTCCTGTTAAAGACCGGGTGGCCGTGCGCTGAATCAATAGTGTCAACACAAAAATATCCAAGTCTTTCAAATTGATATTTTTCTCCTGGTTTTGCTTCCTTAAGGCTGGGTTCCAGCCTGCATGACCTAAGAATTTCAAGGGATCCTGGATTTAGATGATCTTTGAAATTTTTATTATCATCTGTACTTGTCGGATTTGGCGTATCAAAAAGATGGTCGTATAGGCGAACTTCCGTCTCAAGAGTGTGTTTGGCAGAGACCCAATGGATGGTCGCCTTTACTTTACGTCCGTCAGGTGCTGATCCGCCTTTTGTCTCAGGATCATACGTGCAGCGGAGTTCAATGATCTCCCCTGTATGCTTATCTTTAATAACCTCCTCACATTTGATAAAGTATGCATATCGCAGCCTGATCTCACGGCCAGGTCCCAGTCGGTAGAATTTTTTTGGCGGATCTTCCATGAAATCATCCTGTTCAATATAAAGAACCTTGGAAAAAGGTATCTTCCTCGTACCCATATTAGGATCTTCCGGATTATTTATCGCATCCAGTTCCTCTTCCTTATCATCAGGATAATTGGTGATGACAACTTTAAGCGGTTTTAATACTCCCATAACCCTGGGCGCCCGTTTGTTCAAGTCTTCTCTGAGACAGTGTTCTAGCAGGGCGATATCTACTGTACTTTCTTTTTTTGAAATCCCGATACGCTTGAGAAAATTGTGTATTGATTCTGGCGTATATCCACGTCTTCTCAATCCTGATATGGTCGGCATACGCGGATCATCCCAGCCGTTAACATGTCCGCCTTCAACAAGCTCAAGGAGTTTTCTCTTGCTCATGACAGTGTAAGTAAGGTTGAGGCGCGCAAACTCGATCTGCTGTGGATGACATTCAGTATTCAGTTCGTCAAGGAACCAATCATATAGTGGTCTATGGTCCTCAAATTCGAGTGTGCAGTTTGAGTGAGTTATCCCCTCAATAGAATCTGAAACGCAGTGGGAAAAGTCATACATTGGGTAAATACACCATTTGTTTTCGGTTCTATGATGAGCTGTTTTAACAATCCTGTATATCACAGGATCTCTCATGTTTAAATTTGGCGAGGCCATATCTATTTTTGCCCTCAGCACTCGCAAGCCGTTTTCAATTTCGCCCGCCTTCATTCGTTTGAACAGATCAAGGTTCTCCTCCACGGATCGTTTGCGATAGGGACTTTCCTTGCCAGGCTCTGTGAGAGTGCCGCGGTATTCTCTCATTTCATCAGGGATAAGATCGCATACATAGGCCTTGCTATTTTTAATAAGTTGCACAGCATACTCGTATAACTTATCAAAATAGTCAGATGTGTAATAAAGATGTTCGCCCCAGTCAAATCCCAGCCATTTGATATCTTCCTTGATGGATTCAACATACTCCACATCTTCTTTACTTGGGTTTGTGTCATCAAAACGGAGATGGCAGACAGCACTTTTATTTTCAGTTGCTATGCCAAAGTTGAGGCAGATGGATTTTGCGTGCCCTATATGCAGATATCCATTTGGTTCGGGCGGGAACCTGGTGACAACACGACCTCCATGTTTATTGGTTTTAAGATCTTGTATTACAATGCTCCGGATAAAATCTGATGCTGGAGCGGAATCGCTTCTAATCATTTGAGTTACTCCTTATAATATTTGATTATTACCACGAATGTTCAGGAATAGTGAGCTGAAATTAATGTTAAAAGTTTTAATTGGCCATTATTTTTAGAGGACCACAATTTCTGCTATGAGTCAAAGAATTAATCCAGCCTGTCAATAATCCCGCCCAGTTTTCCAGATCTTGACGATCTCCAGACCAATAAGAAGGTTTTTAATTGACATCGACTATCTTTGGTGATTTGCCATAATCTTATTTTCATATGATCAGATGGCCCAGCCTTTATTTTTTTTAATAGGATTATTGGACTTGGACAGAACTTGTTGAATATTTTATAATAATAGATTCAAATTCTACTGGAGTATTACAATCTGGTGAAAAAGTTTAGATCACATGGAAGTGGATTACAAGAATTTTATTAACTAATATAAAAGGAAAATCAACTCATTTTGTGTCTTTGTGAAAAACTTAGCCTTGAAATGATAATTAATAAATTATGGGATTATGCAGGATCAGATGTGATGAGGTGGTTTACATCCGGGAATGGCAACACACCGCAATCTTTGCTTTAATCCAAGTGTTTTATTATATCTTAGTGAAGGCGGGAAGAGAGATCCCTTATGACATTAATAACTCTGTTCAAACCGCTAAATTATTTCAATTTCTCAAACTATTTTGTAGAATATAATTTACTTTTTAGGGCAACCGTAATGCTCTATAATTAATCTTTTAAACAAGTACAAATGAGATAATCGAAATTATGGTCAGTCGTTTTAAAAAATAGTCTATATAATATGAGCAAAGGATTGCGTTGCTTCCTGATTCCATTTCTACACATACTTTTGACGGATCAAAACAGATCAGTTGAAACAATGTTTGCTATTATACTGATATAGGATCTCATGCATCAGAAGTGGTAAGGTGGATTCTTATCAAATGGCAGAAATATTAATTTCATTGCCCAGATGATATCACTAAGAAGGCCGCAGTGCTGGCCGTAGAGACAAATTGGAAGTGATTAGTGTGGCAGGGGCATCTCTATTAATAGATGGTCAGCCTTGTTTGTCAATAAACTTCGGTCTTTTCTGTGCATATCCGGCATAACCCTTCAAAGCCTTACGCCCCTTCCTGACATTTTTTATGTCAAACAGGAGAAAATCCTTTTTTTCAATGAGGACCTTTTCCAGATTGTCATCTATCCTTTGAATAGATTTGATTATCTCTGAGATCTCTTTGGAGATATCATGGGCCTTTCCTGCCCCTTTCACCACAGATCTGTTGCCTGTCAATCTGCTATATCTTTTTTCGTTGGCCGAAACTTCATGCTGGAGATGTTCTCTCTTGGTGGCCAGATCCAGAAAGTCGTATATCTGATCCTCCTGGAACGCTTGCAGGAGTTTCTCCTGTTCAATGGCCAGTTTCTTTATCTGTTTGAAGATCGCACAATTTCTTATCAGAAGATCAGATGGTTCCATAGCTTGTTTTCCCTTTCGGTACGTTGGAGGCCAATATTTTTGAAAAGCAGGTTTATATTAGAGCCCTATAATGAGCAATTTTAGTGCCAGTTCGATCGTATTTGGAAAATTTTATTTTATGCAGGAGCTTGATTGTAAAACCTTGATAACCAGCTCCATTTAGTCCCCTGTTTTATATAATCGTCAAAAATCACACGTATATTCCTGTTAAAAGCCATGCAATTATCGTCAATATTTTGACGATAATTTTTGAAGGCAATATATGACTTGAGGCTGGATTGAAATAATATATGTTAATTCAGATAGTTATCATTTGTTGATAAGGTCTTGCTCTGTAGAACTCCTTTATGGCATGAGATGTGCTAAATAATTTGAAGGTTAATAGAAATTTTAATTTTTCAGGGCAGGCGGAAGATTGTGGAGATATCGCAGATTACCCAGATAATTGATAGCATCCTTGTCAAGGCTGCATTAATGGCATGCAAGCATAAGGACAAACAATGTATGAGTAAGGGGGGGGGTAAAAGGTCTCATCTCAATCTCCTTGTATTATCTATTTTTTTTGTCTGTCTGACAGTCGAGCCTTTAGCAGCTTCTAATACTATTCAGGACATTGAGATGCTTTCAAGGGATGAAAGCATCATGCTTGCGATTCTTTTTGACATTCGACCAGAATACAGCCTGAATCCGGTCAGCATGGACACACTGATTCTCACAATATATGGCGCTACCACTTCTCCTTCTCTGGAAGTTAAGGTCATTGACATGGATGGCATTGATCTGGAACCAAGCGGGGTTTCTGACCTGAGCTTTCAGATAAAACTGTCTAAACCTGCTGGTTCAATTGACTGTTCCTGGCTTGATCCTGAAAGGTTACTTTTTATCAATATAGGTCCTTTGGATAGAGATGATATGGAGCAGGAGCAGTCTTCTGAACTCTCTACTCTTGATAGTATCAGATTTGGGTTCATGGACAATGCAACCCGGATGGTAATGAGTTTTGACCGCATGCCAGCCTGGAAAGTGTTATGTCAGGACAATACTGAAATAGCCATTCACCTCAAGGCTGATTCAGATGATGATATTCACAGAGAGTATGGACCGGTAAAGAGGCTGAAACATGTGGCTGTAAGAAGACAGGGGAGTAGCTCAATGGATATAGCTCTCCAGCTTGAATCTCCCATGAATTATGTGAAGATATTCTGGATGGGGGTGGGAAAGAGGCTGATTATGGATCTTTATGAGGAGACATACAGGTCAAAGTATGATGAGTTTTTTCTTGAATCTGTTTCAGACCATGTTGCAGATAAATCGTTGACCAAGGAAGAGGACATAAAAGAGGCAGTTGATAGAGCTAAGTATGAGAGCCCTTTACACGAATCTGATTCAAGCCTTTCGGCAGGTGAGCCTCAACCGGTTCACAGGCAGGATAAAAAAGAGGCTAATGTTACGACCAAAGGCAAAAAAGAGGAAACAGGACAGGCAGAATCTGTCAGGCAAAATAAACATATCTTGCGGATTAAGATCCCTAAAATGGAGAAAGAGCGTTCATCAGAACAGACCACAGAGAATACTGAAATAACAGGTAGCCAGGTCAAACCCTTTATTGTCGAGCCAAAGCAGGATATTATTTTGCCTGTAAGTTTTGATGAAAAGGAGCTGGTTAAAAAATTGAGTTCTGGGGAAGCTTTTTTATTCGGGCGAATTCAAGAGGCACGTGATATTAGTGATTTTGAAAAAGGGATAATATTGACAAGCAGGTTTCTTGCCGAATATCCGGAATCGCCGTTATTTGAAGAAACTGCTTTTTGGCGCGGCGATTTTTATTATGGCATGTGGAATAGCGGTAACAGGGAAGTCTCACACAAGGTGCTTATAAGTTATAATTATGCTCTTGACCGATTTGGGTCGTCCCGTTATGTCCCTCTTGTCTATATAAAGATGGCTCAGGTGAACTCCTTTGTAGGTGCTGATTTTCAGGCGATCGGTTATCTAAGCCTGGTAGTCGGACAGCATTTGGATAGCCCATACCTCCCCCTTGCCTATCTTACCAGAGGCAAGACATATCTAGATTCAAACCTGGCCGAAAAGGCGATAGAAGATTTTAAGTTCATCCTGGATCGGTTTCCAGACTCACCATATTCTGTTGAGGCCCGGTTCTGGATAGCAAATTATTTTCATATAATGGGGATGTATGAAGAGGCCGGCTTAAGGCTGGATGAAATAGATGTCTCAGATTCGGATTTTTTTCTGAAATATCCAGAGTACCTGTTTCTTTGCGCAAAAAACCATATCTACCTTGAAAATTATGATTCAGCCAGGGAGTATCTGTTTAAGGCCGTCAATATCGGCCATCAACCTGAATCGATTGATCTCCTGCTATCGCGTATAGGTGATACATATCATAACCAGGACAGGATTGATGAGGCTGAGAAGTATTTCGAGATGGTCATGGAATATTATCCTGGGAGTGAGGGTGCATCTATTTCAAGGCTGAGAGTGGCCGATTATTTTTCTGATATTGCCATGCTGAATGATTTAAGCAATGAGGAAGGGTCCGAGGCTATTAGTGATTTAGCTCAACTTGAAAAGGGGTATCAGTTATTTGAAAAGGAGCAGTACAGTGCTTCCATGGACAGCCTTCGTGATCTTATATCAAAATCCATTCAGACAAAGACCAGCAAAGATGCTAGACAGTTATTTCAAAAGGCATCGGAAAAGAGGATATCTCTCCTTTTTGATGCCAGGAAATACAGTGAAGTTATTGAACTCTATCAGGCTGAAAAACAATGGATCAAGGATAAGATGGACCCGGAATCAATGCTCCTGGTGGCCAGATCATTTCATGAACTTAATCTAAATGAGGATTCTGTAATATTTTTCTCCCTTATAAATATCGTTGATCTGAAACATCCATCAAGGGCAGATTACCTTTATGATTTTGCCAGTACTTACAGAGAAAAGGGTGATTTTGAAGCTGCTCAGAGACTTCTGAAGCAAAATATTAGTGACAGGTCCCTGGACACAAAAGGTCAGTATAAAATATCCATGCTTCTGGCAGATATCTACAAGCAACAAGCGAGGTACAGAGAGTCATATCAGCAATATCAATATTTATTGAATAATAAAAAATTCAGCCTCGGTGAAAGTGATCTGGCCAAAGTATATTACAATATGGGAAGGGTTCTTAACCTTGAAAAGAGCTATGAAAAGGCAAGAAAGATTTTGAGGCTCAGCCTGATCCTTGCAACAGAAAGAGGCAACGAGTCTGCAGAACTGATTCAGTCAATTCATATTGAAATTGCTAAAGGGTATTATAATGAGGGAAACTTTCAACAGGCAGTCAAATCCTTTGAACAGGGCTTTGCTCTTGGATACAGCCCTGGAGAGGTGGATTACTGGAATAACAGGTTTAGATTAGGGATAGCATATATGGAAATGGGAGCCCCCTTGAAAGCAGAATCCATTATCAAAGAGGTGAATGATGAAGGGGACAGTGTGATTATACAGCAGAGGGCTCAGATACGGCTTGGCTCCATTATGCTGG
>JAFDJA010000104.1 GCA_019307745.1 Deltaproteobacteria bacterium
GTCATATCAAATGATACTAGAGAGGGAATAGATTTTCTTCCCCTTTCTGTTGAATATATGGAGAATTCATATGCAGGCGGCAAATTCCCGGGGAATTTTTTCCGCAGGGATATGGGTAGGCCATCTGAGAAGGAGACACTTACTTCCCGACTTATAGATAGACCATTGCGTCCACTCTTTCCTGATAATTTTGTTAATGAGATTCAGGTGCTGGCTAATGTTCTTTCAACTGACAAGGAAAATGAAGCAGATATCCTTGCCATTTTGGGGGCTTCAGCAGCTCTTGAAATATCGGATGCCCCTTTTCAGGGTCCTATCGCTGCGGTTCGTGTTGGAAGAATAGATGGTGAATTTGTTACTAATCCTACTGTCAGCCAACAGAAAGAAAGTGATATTAATCTAATCGTGGCAGCAAACAGGGATGCTGTAGTTATGGTGGAAGGCGGCGCTGAGTTTGCAACAGAGGCTGATATGATAGATGCCATATTCTATGGACATCAGGCAATCCAGCCTATGCTTGACATGCAGGATGAATTACGTAATGCAGTTGGTAAGTCCAAAAGAGAGATAACGACTCCTGAAATCGATGAAATCCTTAAGGCCAAAGTGGTAGAGTTAATGACCCCTCTCATGCAGGAAGTTATTACAACTGCCGATAAGATGGTGCGTCAGGAAAAAAAGAGAGAGGCCACCGCGAAGGTCATTGAGACATTATCTGAGGAATATGAAGGTAGAATTTCTGAAATAAAGGGGATGGTCCACGACCTGGAAAAGGATATGGTCCGCAAAATGATCCTGGAAGATGGCAAGAGGATTGATAACCGTTCCTTTGCTGATGTAAGACCAATAGAGTGTATGGTTGGAATCCTTCCCCGTGTGCATGGTTCAGCACTGTTTACAAGAGGCGAGACACAGGGAATGGTCCTGACAACCCTTGGCACTGAAAGGGATCAGCAGAGAATTGAATCCATTTACGGCCAAACATTCAGGAACTTCATCTTTCATTATAATTTCCCCCCATTCAGTGTTGGTGAAGTAAAAAGAGTTGGTAGTCCCAGCAGGAGGGATATCGGACATGGTGCACTTGCAAGACGCGCGCTTTTACCTGTACTGCCTGATGAAGAAAATTTTCAATACTCAATCCGGGTTGTGTCTGAAATCATGGAATCAAACGGATCTTCATCCATGGCCAGTGTTTGCGGTGGATCCATGTCTCTGATGGATGCTGGTGTTCCGATCAAGGACGCTGTTGCCGGAGTTGCCATGGGTCTTGTCGCCGACGGGGAAAATATCGTTGTTCTTACTGATATCCTTGGTGATGAGGACCATTATGGGGATATGGATTTTAAGGTCACAGGTACAAAAGATGGAATAACAGCCCTTCAGATGGATATTAAAATAGACGGTGTTACAAGGGAGGTTATGAAGAAAGCCCTTGATCAGGCAAAAGATGGCAGGCTTCACATCCTTGAAAAAATGCAAGATTCGATCTCCAGATCTAGGAGCAATATATCTGAATATGCGCCTGTTATTAAGAAGATTACGATCAAACAGGAGAAGATAAAGGTACTTATTGGTCCTGGCGGCAAAGTTATCAGGGAAATCAGTTCCAAATCAGATTCCTCAATAAATGTGGATGATGATGGGAATGTTGTTATTGCGTCTCCAGATGAAGATACCTCAAAGGTTGCCCTCAAAATGATAGGTGATATTCTTCAGGAAGCAGAACAGGGTAAACTCTATATGGGCACTGTCCGAAAGATTATGGATTTTGGGGCCTTTGTTGAGATATTCCCTGGTACAGACGGGCTCATTCATATCTCACAACTGGATAAGGATCGGGTAAACAAAGTTACAGATATTCTCCATGAGGGAGATAAAGTCTTGGTCAAGGTAATTGAGATAGACCGTAACGGTAAAATAGCCTTATCCCGTAAAGCTGCTCTCGGTGAAAGCCTGCCAGATGCATAAAAAAACTGTTCTTAAGAACGGAGTCAGAATAATTACCGAGAGACAGGATTATGCAAAATCTGTGTCCCTCGGTATATGGATTAATAATGGATCCCGTTATGAGGAGAAGACAGAAAACGGGATTTCTCACCTTATTGAGCATATGACATTCAAAGGAACCTCAACCCGTGACTGTCTTCAAATCGCCAAGGAACTCGATGCTATTGGTGGCCTGGCCAATGCCTTTACTGGCAAAGAGTATACCTGCTTTCATTCCAGGGTACTGGATAAACATTTCGATTCCTTGGGAAACATCCTATCTGATATTTTTTTAAATTCTCTTTTTGATCCAGATGATATCAATAAGGAGAGTCAGGTTATTCTTCAGGAGATCAACATGGTGGAGGATTCGCCTGATGAGTATATCCATGACCTTTTCACTAATATATTCTGGATCGATAATTCCCTGGGCATGCCTGTGCTGGGCACAGAAGATACTGTTTCGGCCCTGAACAGAGAGATCATTCTCAATTATAAGGATAAATTCTATACGCCTGACAGGATTATCATTGCAGCTGCCGGAAACATTGACCATGAGAAGGTTGTTGCCTTTTTCCTCCCTCTTTTGGAACCTCTGAAAGTTGCAAAAAATCATGTCGCCAGTAAGTATCCTGATGCGAATTATGATATTTTATGCCGATATAAAGATCTTGAACAGGTCCATCTTTGTCTGGGTGCTAGCGCCCCTGATCTATTAAGTAAAAAGAGATTCGCCAGCACAATATTTAATACTGTACTTGGCGGGAATATGAGTTCAAGGCTCTTTCAGGAGATAAGAGAGAAGCGCGGACTCGCGTATTCAATCTATTCATTTATATCTTCATTTATTGATACTGGCTTTTTAGGAGTATCTGTTGGGACGGATGCCAAAGATATTAATAATATCCTCAAGCTTATTAATTTTGAGATCAAAAAAATTCAAAATGGCGAGCTGTCTGAGGCTGATCTTCTAGCAGTGAAAGAACATCTAATAGGCAATATCCTGCTTAGCTCTGAAAGCATAGATTCCAGGATGATGCGTCTTGCAAAATACGAATATCTCTTTGACAGATATGTTGAATATGATGAGATTGTAAACGCTATTGAACGGGTGACTTTAAACGAAGTAATTGACATTGCAAAAGAGATTTTTACTACAGGTAAGCTTTCTATGGTAACGCTTGGTCCTCTTGAAAAAAAGGATCTGGATTTAAATAACTTGATTTTCGATTGATAATAAAGAGAAAAATTTGGAAAAGATTAATATAAAAATAATGCAGCTTGATAATTCTCAAGACATGATCCTACCGCAATATGAGTCTGACGGCTCCTCTGGAATGGATATAAGGGCTGCTGTCAGTGAGCCAATTATTCTGCAGCCTGGCGAGATAAAACTCATTCCCACAGGTCTGGCAATATCCATTCCAACAGGCTTTGAGGCCCAGATAAGACCACGCAGCGGTCTGGCTTTAAAGCATGGAATAGGAATAGTCAATTCGCCCGGGACTATTGATTCAGATTATAGGGGGGAAATCGGGATTATCATGATAAACTGGGGACTGGAAGCCTTTAGCATAAATAGAGGTGACAGAATCGCCCAGATGGTAATAACAAGGGTCTGCCATGCAAAGATTATTCCTGTGGCGGATCTAGACTCCACTAAGCGTGGTAAAGGCGGTTTCGGACATAGTGGTATGAATTAGAGTACTTTCAGTGGATATATTTCTCTCGTCACTATCTATTTGAACTTCACGTTTTTCAACAAAAATTACTCCATTCTAATTATTTTTCCTTTGGGTAAGTAGATGCGTTTTTCTGTATTGGCCTCAGGTAGCGGTGGAAATGCCTGCTATGTTGATACCCCTCAAACCAGAATATTAATCGACGCGGGTTTGAGCTGCCGTGAGTTAATAAAACGCCTTAATACTATTGATACGGGTTCTGCACGTATCGACGGAATTGTGATAACTCATGAACATGCTGACCATATCAAAGGCGCTGGCCCTATTGCCCGCCATTTTGACATCCCTGTGTACATAAATACTCCAACCTTAGGTAAGAGCGTCAAGCGTCTTGGTAATATCTCCCAACCAAAGATAATCCAAACCGGACAGGCAATAACCATAAATGATATTTGTATTGAGACATTTTCTAAATGTCATGATGCGGCTGACCCAATGGGCATTATTGTTTCATCAAATGGATCAAGGCTTGGGCTTGTTACTGATCTGGGCCGCAGTACACGGCTTGTAGAGGATCGACTCAAAAAATGCACGGGCTTAATTATTGAATTCAACCATGATTCAGAGATGTTGGCCCAAGGGCCTTATTCAGTGAGCCTGCAAAGAAGGATTAAAGGGACAGAAGGACACCTTTCTAACCAGCAGGCCGGGGAACTGCTGAGAAAGGTGGCTCATAAAAGCCTGAGTTATGTTGTGCTTGCCCATCTAAGCAGTGAAAACAATCTACCTGAAAAGGCCTTGCAGGTGGCAAGAAATGTCATTGATGAGTGCCGCCTGGACAAGACAGAGATTCAGATCAGTTGTCAGGATATACCTATGCAACTTATGGAGATATGATGTTTGACAGGACAAGAAGGCGCAGAAAAAAAGACTACAAATGCAACTGTTGTCAGATACAACAGCCTTTCTGCTGGACCTGTACATGCGGTTTTCAAATCTGCAATACCTGCATGGAGGATAATTTATGGGGATTTACTTGTAACGGAATCAATTGGCAGTGCCCTGACTGTGGCAATATCAGGCCATATTAATATCTTAAATGCGCCCTCTTAAAAACCAAATGACTTACAGTTAAATTAATTCATATTGTGGTTGAGAATTATTCTGATTATTGAAATCAGCTCAAAGCTTGCCCAATGACATATTAATAGGAGAGGAGACATCACTGACTCTTTTATTTTCAACCCATTGTCAGTTGTAGAATTACAGATAAAATTTCTACTCATAAGATAACAGTTGCTGCTTCAGAAGTTATTCGCGCAAAACAGTGAGGAGCCAATTATGAAAAAAAATACAATAGATATTACTAAAATGGGGCATAAAACCCTGGATGCCCCTATTTTAAATGTAGTCCTTTATCAGCCTGAGATACCTTCAAACACAGGAAGTATTGCCCGAATGTGCGGCGCCGCTGAATTGAGACTGCATCTTATCCATCCATTGGGATTTAAAGTGGATGATAAGCACTTGAAACGAGCAGGGTTGGATTACTGGTATGAGGTGGACATCCACCACCATGATAGTTTTAAGGAGTTTTTGAATAATGAAGTCAGGGTGGAGACACAAATTATATCATTCAGCAGGTTTGCTGATCCGGTCTATACGGAATCTGAAATAGTACATGGGGCTTACCTGCTTTTTGGACAGGAGACAAAAGGCTTGCCAGATGAAATCCGTGAAAGATTTCCATGCTATAGGATACCTATCTGGGGCAGGGTTAGAAGTTTAAATCTTGCAACCACTGTTGGAATTGTCTCATATCATTATCTTAATAAGTTGGGATGCTTTGGATGAAATTGATGCCAAAAGGCATGAGTGAATAAATAAATCCTTATTTTAAAACAGCTAATTATATCTGTCCATTGTTATAATACCAATCCCTTTCAAATTCATAATTTATGATAAAATAACGACAAGATGATAAATTGTGTATTAAGGGGAGGTGCTCAGATAGTAGTATTGAGAATGGAACAGATCTCTTTCCCGAACATTTTTCTCTGCCAGTTCCTTATTTCGCGCATCTCCCTTAGCTGAGCTATTGTTTCTGGAGATGCATTGACAAGTGATTGGATCTGGGAATTTGTACAGACAATAGCTGGTTCAAGCCTCAATTTATTTGCTGTATTATCCCTCCATGTCTTTAGCTTATTGACATATTCGGATGCCCCAGGTTTGTTCAGTGCAGTCTTTTTCTTTTTTTTAGGGAATTCAGGAATTTTGTTGTCTTTTAGATTCATTGCTTTTTCTGTTTTTGCTAGGACAGAGCTGCCTAATTTCTTGATCTGCTTGGTGCTGAGTCCTTTTATTTCTTTAAGCTCCTGTTCAGAGCTTGGTTTTCTTTTTGCTATTTCAAGGATAGCAGAATTGCCCATAATCTTAAAAGGTGGCCTGTCCATTTTACGTGCTTGTTTTTCTCGAAGCTGCAGTATTGCTTCGAGCACTGCCCTGGTTCTGGGATCAAGCTTTTGGGCACCCTTGAATTTTAAAAACAGGGGTCCATCAATCGCTTGAGCAGGACGCACTTTGCTAAGCAATTCACACTCCTCTTTTACGCAGAAAAGTCGATTTTGGGATTGAAGTTCTTTTTCTAGAATTCTGCTGAGGGGAATAAGATGGCTGGAATCCTGTACTGCATAAGAAAGCATTGACGGTGATAATGGCCTTTGAGACCAGTCTTTTTTCTGATATTTTTTTTCAGTGTTTATTCCAAACTTATCTCTTAAAAGACTGGCAAGGCTCAATTCTTTATATCCAAGGAAACTTGCCGCTATCTGTGTATCAAAAAGTGAATTTACTTCAATATTAAAATCCCTGTATAGGGAGCGGATATCGAAATCTGCACCATGAAAAACTTTTATTATCTCCCGCGACCTGAAGAAATCCATAAGGGGTGAGAGGTCAGATATTGATAAGGGATCAATCAAAAAATTTTGGTGTTGTGTGGATATCTGGAGTAAACAGACTTTTTCATGGTAATGAAACATTGAATCTCCTTCAAGGTCCACACCTATTATCTTCTCTTTTTCAAGACTTTCAGCAACTTTAAAGAGCTCTATCTGCCCCTCTATGAATTGGTCTCTGTTTTTTTTCACTGCTATTCCTTCTGTTTTGCAATTATCTCCGAATTATTGAGTAACCTATCTATTAAGTTCTTTCTATATTATTATTGTTCGTAAATCAATATTTCTATAAAATCCTTTCGTTTGTGTAATCGATTACTCCCTTGGTTTCACACACAGATAAGGATACATTTTTGGACATTTGAAGATTCATAGCCAGAAGTATAGGCAAAGCCTATCAAAGATCCATATATTCGGTTAGCCTTCTCGGGCCTAGACTTCAATATCAGTTTTTATCTTTATTTCGCAATAATAGACAGAATATCTAGTTGGTACTAAATGGAATATATAAAGCTTTTTGTGGTGCTACACACGCAGATAGGCATTGATTTGACCTGAGTATTTTTCTTTTCATATGGTTGATGACTAATTCACCTTGACACTCAAGTCTTTTTTTCAATATAGTCCCTTGTCCAGGTTGCCATCTATCAGCTCTTGATAAAGTCTCATATACGGGATGAACTATCTTGCGTCTGATTTTTTTGGAGTATCAACCATCAACCGGCATTATTCAAAAAAAAGCAGGAAAACAGTGGCAAATTTGCTTTTAATCCTGCCATGGCGGATTTCGGAATCAACGATAATTGCAAAGATATCAAAAACTCACCCCAAAAACCGTTCCCTGTATTTTTCGGAGGAAAAATGATTGATAAGTATGTTTTAAAGATTGCTGATGAACTGACTCTTAGAACGAATCAGGTGCAGGCTGTTATTAATTTACTGGAAGAGGGAGGAACCGTACCTTTTATTGCCCGTTATAGAAAAGAGGCTACAGACTCACTGGATGAGGTGGAAATAACCGCAATTAGAGACAGGCTTGCGCAGTTGGAAGAGCTTGATAAGAGACGAGAAAGTATCCTCAAGTCCTTGACAGAAAGAGAGCTTTTAACAGATGAGCTTAAAGGAAAAATAGAAGCTGCTAAAACCCTTACCAGCCTTGAAGATATATATCTTCCATTCAGACCAAAACGCAGGACCCGTGGAACAATTGCCAGGGGAAAAGGGCTTGAACCTCTGGCCAAGCTTATATTTGATCAGGATAAAAATTTCAATCCATTACAAGCGGCAGAAAAGTTTATTGATGAAAAAAAAGGGGTTGATACAGCAGAGCAGGGATTGGCTGGTGCCAGGGATATAATCGCGGAATGGATAAATGAAGATCAGGATGCCCGTGAAAAAATGAGGTTATTGTATGTAAATA
The DNA here is from genome assembly GCA_019307745.1 of Deltaproteobacteria bacterium. Lineage (GTDB taxonomy): Bacteria > Desulfobacterota > DSM-4660 > Desulfatiglandales > HGW-15 > JAFDJA01. The sequence continues at coordinate 8,052 of JAFDJA010000104.1, forward strand.
AAGGGACCTTTCAATCAAAGGTAGCCAAAGACAAAGAGGCAGAAGGTTTAAAGTATCAGAATTATTTTGACAAGGAAGAAGCGGTTAATACCGCTCCATCCCACAGGATTCTTGCCATACGAAGGGGAGAAAAAGAAGGATTTTTGAGTCTTAAGGTCAGTCCTCCTGAGGAAGACGCCCTGGAAATACTTGAGGGCATTTTTGTAAAAGGAGAAGGCTCAGCTTCTCAACTGGTAAAAGAGGCTGTGCATGATTGTTACAAAAGACTCCTTTCATATTCCATGGAAACAGAGATCCGGCTTGAGACAAAGAAAAGGGCAGATAGCCAGGCAATAAAGGTTTTCTCTGACAATCTGAGGGAACTGCTCCTTGCAGCACCACTTGGGCAGAAGAATACGATTGGTGTGGACCCTGGATTTCGTACTGGATGCAAAATGGCAATCCTTGACCAGCAGGGAAAGCTTCTTCAAACAGAAACAATCTATCCGTTTAAGTCTGCAAAATCAAAAGAAGAATCCGCCCAAAAAATGAAAGGGGTATTGAAAAATTTTCCGGTAGAGGCCATTGCAGTTGGCAATGGGACCGCAGGAAGAGAGACCCTATCCTTTTTAAATGGACTTGAAATTATATCAGATATCCCGGTAATAATGGTCAATGAGAGCGGAGCATCTATATATTCTGCTTCAGAGGCGGCAAGGGCAGAATTCCCTGACTTGGATCTTACATTCAGGGGGGCAGTATCTATTGGCAGACGTCTCATGGATCCCCTCGCCGAGCTTGTCAAAATTGATCCAAAATCTATAGGGGTGGGACAGTATCAGCACGATGTCAATCAACAGGCCCTCAAAGACGGGCTGGATGATATGGTGATAAGTTGTGTAAATGCCGTTGGTGTTGATGTCAATACTGCAAGCGAACAACTTCTGTCATATGTTTCAGGGCTAGGTTCACAGCTCGCAAAAAATATTGTGACTTTCAGAAATGAAAATGGTGCCTTTTCTTTAAGAGATGGACTTAAAGATGTCCCGCGTCTTGGCCCTAAGGCATTTGAACAGGCAGCAGGTTTTTTACGCATAAGGGGAGGAACAAATTGCCTTGACGCAAGTGCGGTCCACCCGGAGTCATACAGGATAGTTGAAAATATGTCGTCAGATTTGGGCTGCAATGTGTCTGACCTGATGAATGACGGTTTGATCAGGCAGAGGATTGATATCAAAAAATATGTGACAGATTCAGTTGGGATTCCAACCCTTACTGATATCCTCGCTGAGCTGGCAAAACCTGGTCGAGATCCCAGGAAGCAGTTTGAGATCTTTGAGTTCACTGAAGGAGTAAATAAACCCGAAGACCTCCAGCCTGGCATGAGGCTATCTGGTGTAGTGACCAATGTTACGGCCTTTGGCGCATTTGTTGATATAGGGGTCCATCAGGATGGCTTGGTTCATATAAGCCAGCTTGCGGATCGATTCATAAAAGACCCGAATGATGCTGTAAAGGTTCATCAGAAGGTAAGCGTAACTGTCATGGCCATAGATTTGGATAGAAACCGGATTTCGCTATCCATGAAAAGTGATCCGGAAAAGGTTGAAAGGGCTGAGAAAAAATCATCGGGCCAGAACAACAAAAAGAAGAAAAATAGTGGCCAGCAGAACCGACGGCCGGAGCCGTTTAATAATCCATTTGCCAAGTTGTTGGACCGATGAGGATTTGCTCCTGAAAATAACAGGTCGGGATTTACAGCGCAAGGAGGTAGAACATTGGCATTAGGTCTTGCACTCATAATAATTTTGGGATTAGGTGCAGATTTTCTGTTTCGAAAGATCAGATTGCCTGGACTGATCTGAATGCTTGTTGTGGGTGTTATTCTCGGGCCATATGTATTGGACCTGATACAACCGGAATTGATGAATGTATCAGGAGAATTCCGTAAAATAGCTCTTATTGTCATACTCCTGAGGGCTGGCTTCGCGCTTCAGAGGGAACAGCTGCGAAGGGTAGGGAAGGTTGCCCTTGTTATGAGCGTGGTTCCCGCTGTTTTTGAGATCGGAGGGGTCATGCTTGTGGCCCCTACACTGCTCCACATGAGTTATCTTGAAGCGGCTATCCTTGGTTCCATACTTGCTGCAGTATCTCCGGCTGTGGTGGTTCCCCTTATGATTGATTTTATGGACCGGGGCAGGGGAGGTAAAAAGTGAATTCCCACACTGATTCTTGGTGCGTCATCTCTGGATGATGTCTTTGTAATAGTCCTGTTTACCGTATTTCTGGGAATGTATGGTCAGGGTGATTCCAATCTGTCAGCACAGCTTGCCCAAATCCCAATATCAGTAATATTGGGGATAGTTTTGGGGCTGATTCCAGGATATCTGCTATATAAACTCTTTACAAAATATGATTGGCATCCCACCAAACGCACCCTTGTTGTCCTGGGAACTGCCATGCTCTTTACATGGATTGAAGCAATATGTGAAGGACATATTCCCATTGCAAGCCTTTTAGGTGTTATGGCAATAGGCTATATCATATTGGAAAAATCCGAATCTATAGCCCATATTATCTCTAATAATTTAAAAAAAATCTGGATTTTCGCCGAACTCCTGCTGTTTATCCTGATAGGTGCTCAGGTCAATATCCATGTGGCCTGGAAGGCGGGATTAACCGGAATACTGGTTATTATTGTGGGTCTGATTTTCAGAGGCGCTGGTACATATCTATCTCTTATGGGAACACCTTATAACTGGAAAGAACGGCTATTTTGTGTTGTGGCCTATATACCAAAGGCAACTGTACAGGCTGCCATCGGAGCTATACCCCTTGCTGCCGGTGTCGCAGGTGGTGAGGTGATCCTTGCGGTCGCGGTACTCTCAATCCTGTTGACAGCCCCCCTGGGCGCGATAGGCATTATGCTTATTGGAGAAAAGGTTCTGGATAAAGGGGAGCGATCTGCATATAAATTCCGCGAACTCAGAGAAAAATACGGGCTCCCCCATGTTGGAGAAAGAATTCGGAATAAGCAATCTAAT
>JAFDJA010000212.1 GCA_019307745.1 Deltaproteobacteria bacterium
AGAGCATATTGCAGATATCCTCTCAACCCATTTTGGAAGCCTCGAAAGGCTTCAGCAAGCGGACAAGGAGGAACTGAACTCCATCAATGCGGTCGGTCCACAGATAGCTGAGAGCATTATCTCCTGGCTTGCAGATGAATCCAACAGGCGGCTGATCCATCGTCTTATAGAGGCCGGGGTCCGTATTGAGAGCGTCTCCACCATCCTTTCTTCTCCTATTACAGGAAAAGTCTTTGTGATAACCGGCACACTCGTGTCCATGAAACGATCCGAGGCAAAAGATCTCATTATTCACAGGGGCGGCAGGCTTACCTCTTCCATAGGCAAGGGGACCAATTATCTGGTGATAGGGAAATCTCCAGGTTCCAAACTTCAAAAGGCCGGTGATATAGGAGTTCCCGTCCTTAAGGAGGATGAATTTATCAGGTTAATGGAAGAAGTTTAGGGGAGAGGGTATCATGAGTGATATAAGGGTGAGGCTCATAATCCAAGGCAGGGTCCAGGGGGTATTTTTCAGGGACTCTACCCGCAGAGAGGCCCTCCGTCTGGGGGTCTTCGGCTGGGTAAAAAATAGATTTGACGGAAGCGTTGAAGTCCTGGCAGAAGGCCCGGAAGACAAGATAGACCAGCTAATAGAATGGTGTCATCAGGGGCCGTCCTACGCCAGGGTAAGTCGGGTAAATGAGACCCAAGAGGAATGGTCAGGGGAGTTTGACTCATTTGACATTGTCTTTTAATCCAAATACTGTTAGACATTCTGAACCTTCTTACAAATGAATGCTTACAATGATGTGGAGAATCAATTTTGACGGCTTCGTAAAAAGTCCATCTGCTGTGTTGTGCTTCATCTTTCGTCATTGCAGCGTACCTATAAGTACGCCTCATTCCTCAAGATTTGCACGCCTTGCATCTGAAGCTTTTTACTGTGTCGTCTATATTATGACTTTTTACGAATTCATCAATTTAAAGGAAAGGATCATGCAATGAAAAGAGATATCTGTACGAGGTTGTTTCTGATAATCCTTTTATTCCCTTTGATCCATGGGATCGGTTGCGGTACTGCAAAATCGGTATATGAGAAAAGCACTGATGCTGTGAAATCAGTGTCAAACAGTGTCAGGCCAAGGGGAAAACCCATACTCAGAAAAAAGGTGTTGATTTCACAAGTAATGGATCAGGCAGGAGTTGGAGAGGCGAAGGTGTCACAACTGACAGATTCCATGGTTCAGATCCTAAAAAAGGACGGTCACCTCCTTGTCAACAGCACAACTGGACCCGCACCTTCAGGCACAAATCTGAAGTCACCTCAATATGGGGTTATAATTGATCCCGAACTTATCAAAAAGGCCGAGAAGATGGGCATGAATGTCCTGGTCACATCTATCCTGCATTCCTTTGAGATTACCACAAAAAAGACAGGTATCTGGCCCTGGCGTAAATTCAAAAGAGAAGTTGATATCTCAATGTCCATGAATGCCATTAATATCACCAATGGGACCCTCTTTTTGACCAACCTTGAGGAAAAAAAAATCATGGCTCCGGTAGAGGTATCAGAAGGCCGGGAGGACAAGTGGGAGATAGACAATAAGACCCTGGACAAGGCATTGTCCCCGATCCTAAAGGATCATGCCTCTGCCATACTTGATGCCCTGAACAATCAGCCATGGACAGGCAATATCATACTGACTGATGATAAGCCCCTGAGGATCAGCGGTGGAAAGGATATAGGCATAACAAAAGGCAATGTGTTCGAGGTGTTCGGAAAAGGGGAAGCCATCCAAGCCGCAGGAGGTAAAAAGCATTATATCCTGGGGCCAAAACTAGGCGAAATCAAAGCGGAAAATATAATGCAGGACTATTCTACGGCTGTCCTATTGACTGGTGAGCAATTCCAGGATGGACAAACGATAAGACTCAAGAGAAAATAAAAGGGGAAATTGGAAATGTCTAAAGATCTATAAACAAAGGATTTAGCTGATAGCTGATAGCTGAATGCTGAACGCCCATCCAGATTTCCTTATTCCTGGATGAACATTAGTTGTCTGCCATTATTCAAATGAGAGGCAGCATGCATCCGGGATTTTTTTCATGCTGGACTTACAGAATAACAAAACTTTAGGCATTCTCGACACTTTAGATCACTTTAGGCACTTAACGGGTTAATGTATCAATAATATTGCACTATCACACTCGACTTTTTGCACAGATTTATATGAAGAACATCTTATCTTAACTCAATATCTCTCTGGCATGTGCAATGGCCTGGTCAGAGATAACCTTCCCGCCTAAGAGACGAGCAATCTCTTTAACCCTCAGTTCAGGATCAAGCTCTGAGATAATTGTCTGAGTTCGGCTTTCTTTGACCCTCTTTGCAACCAGGAAATGGGCCCGCCCCTTGCTTGCGATCTGCGGGAGATGGGTAATACACAGGATCTGATGGTACTCCGCAAGAGACTCCAGCTTTTCACCCACGACTTCGGCCGTTGCCCCGCCGATCCCTGAATCAACCTCATCAAATATAATTGTCTCCACAGATGCCCGTCCGGCAAGGATGGTCTTAAGTGCGAGCATGATTCTGGACAGCTCCCCGCCCGAGGCGATCCTGGAGAGTGACCTTAGTTCTTCACCGACATTAGGTGAAAGCATAAATTCAACCCTATCATAACCATCTGCCTTTGTTTTCGTCATCAACCCTTCGGATGCATCCGTGTTTTCAATACCATCCTGAATAAACCTGACTTCAAACCTGGTCCCGCCCATATCAAGAACCTCCAGTTCGGCTTCCACTGACTTTTCCAGCCTTTTGGCTGCACGTCCTCTTTTTTTAGAGAGTGCGGTCGCCTTTGATACAATATCCGCCTCTTTCTCTTTCAGGTCCTTGTTTATCCTCTCCAGTTCCTTCTCCTTCTGGTCCAGATTATCGATCATCCCTGAGAGCCTCTCCCTGAATGCGATTATCTCTTCAATGGAAGGGGCATATTTTCTTTTGAGACTGTTGATAAGTTGAAGCCTCTCTTCAACCTCTTCAAGCCGTAAAGGGTCTATTACAACGCTGTTCTGAAGATCCCTGAGTTCCAGGCTCACCTCTTCCAGCTCGGCCCTGGCAGATACAAGCGCCTTGCTGATGCCATTAAGCCTCCGGTCCATGTCCGCGCCTTTCTCCATCCCCTTTACTATAACTGAGATGCCCGACAGAACCGAATCCTCCTTTTCATAGAGTGTCTGATAAGATTCCGTTATCAGTCCTTTTAACTGTTCCGCATACCGAAGTCGTTTCCTTTCATCCTCAAGGAGATCGTCTTCCCCAACCATGATATCTGCCGCCTCAATCTCATTTACCTGAAATCTTGACAGATCCTGTCTGTCCTTACCCTTCTTGATCTCTCCTTCCAACCTGCGCAGACTTTCCCGAAGGATCTCGTATTTTTGAAAGGATTCCGTCAGTCTCATTCGCTCATGAGTCAGGTCCCCGAAATCGTCCAGGAGATAGAGATGATTGTCCGGCTTGAGGAGAAGCTGATGCTCATGTTGACCCGATATGCTTATTATCATGATGCCTACCCTGGACAGTATCTGAAGAGTGGCCATGGAACCGTTGATCATAATCCTGTTTCGCCCCCCCCGTGAGATAGTTCTCTTGATCAACAGCTCACCATCAAAGGGAAAACCCTGATCAGACAAGAATTCAGATAAAATGGAATCGTCCGGAAGACTGAATAGGGCCTCCACCCTGGCCTCATCAGCACCGCTCCTGATGAGATCCGCGGACGCCCTTCCGCCCAGAATAAGGTTTACGGCATTGATAATAATGGACTTGCCCGCGCCGGTCTCACCTGAAAGGATATTGAGTCCGGGCTGGAAATCGATCTCTAAACGGTTGATGATGGCAAAATTAGAAATGGTCAGTTGAAGGAGCATGGGTCATGATATGCCGATTAAATTGTTCTGTAAAGATCCTAATTAGGAA
>JAFDJA010000213.1 GCA_019307745.1 Deltaproteobacteria bacterium
AGAAAATATAATCTCCTGATAGGGCTTTCAACTGCTGAGATAATAAAGACTACTATTGGGAATGCCTATCCCGGGGATCAGGTGGAAACCATAGAAGTAAAGGGACGAGACCTGGTGACAGGGATCCCCAAGATTCTGACCATAGATTCTGATGAGATCAGAACGTCTATCTCTGAGCAAGTGGAAACGATTGTGGAGACCATACGTATAGCACTTGAGCAGACTCCTCCTGAACTGGCGGCTGATATTGTGGACAGGGGAATTGTCCTGACCGGGGGTGGATCGCTTCTCAAGGGCCTGGACCTCCTCCTGCGTGAGGAGACCAAACTTCCCATTAGCATTACAGAGGATTCACTATCCACGGTTGTGCTTGGTTCAGGCAAGGCCCTGGATAATATATCCGTGCTTAAAGAGGTTATGATCAAATAATTATGTTCTAGGATAGATCAATTGCCAGGTTTTAATCGGAATCAGACATTCTGGATATGGGGGCTTATCGTTGTTATTGCCCTTGTTTTTATTTCATCGGATCTGGATAAGGGGCAGACCTGGAATCTACCCGGTAGAGTTGTTGTTGAGATAACTGCCCCATTACAGAAGTTTATAAAGGAAACCGTCAATGTCACAGAAGAAATATGGGCCAAATATTTCAATGGGATTAATTCATATAACGAAAATATCAGGATAAAAAAAGAACTCGCATCTCTCAAAATAGAGAATTCCCGATATCGGGAACTTCTTGCCACTCATCAGCGTCTTCAAAAGCTTTTGCAATTCAAAGAGACTCTTGAACAACCGATCCTGGCTGCACAGGTAATCGGACGGGATCCCACAGGTTGGTTTAAATCCGTCATCATTGATAAGGGTGAAAAATCAGGTCTGAAGATTAATATGCCTGTTGTTAATGCACAGGGTGTAGTAGGCCGTCTTGTTTCTGTATCTGGAAATTATGCCAAGGTTCTGCTCATAATTGACCAGAATAGCGCTGTAGACTGCATTATCCAGCGTTCCAGGGACAGTGGGATTTTAAAAGGATACACGTCAAAGGTCTGTGATCTTGACTATGTACTTAAGACAAGTGACATAGTTGTAGGGGATATTGTTATAACTTCGGGTCTTGGGGGAGTTTTCCCAAAAGGTGTTCCAGTGGGCCAAGTAACTGAGGTGAAAGATCAAGATGGTGAGCTCTTTAAGAACGTCAGCATCAAACCTGCTGTTGATTTTTCAAAACTGGAAGAACTATTGGTAATCTTAAAGGAGAATCCATTACTCAGCAATCTGAAAGACTAGTGATACCAACATATGCGTTGTGCTGGTTCCTTTCTCTCGCTTATATTCTTATAAGGGGAGATATGATGGATTTTGCATTTTTTCGGCTCCTTGATCCGGATCTTGTTATCATAATTATGGTCTATCTTTTTGCCTTCCGTAGTGAAGCAGGTGCTGTATTTTTTGCATTTGGGCAGGGATTTTTGATAGATATCTTTTCGGGCGGAATGCTCGGACTGTTTACTCTACTGTATCCGGTAGTCTTTATGGGAATTACTCTGGCCTCCTATCCTCTGGATTTGTTTTCCCTTGCGGGCCAGGTATTTGTTGTGTTTTTTGCGGTGTTGATTAAGAGCATTTTGATGGTAGCCTTTTTACACCTGTTTTCCTTCGAGATCTCATTTTCAACGTCTTATTTTACGACACTTGTTTTTTCAGCGCTGTTTTCAGGAATGATTGCTCCTTTTCTTTTTTACTTTTTAAATAATATCTGTCATCTTTCCAAAGATACGGATAGTGGTATTGTACAATAATCTACTGTTTCAATTGCTGAACTTTGCTTCGGGGGGGAGCAAAAAGAAGCTTCAAGCCTAAGTAGACAGGTGGTGATAGATTCAATTAATAATCTTTAATAAATTAGTATCAGCACTATTTCAGGATATGGAGATTTTCATTGAGAATTTCAGGTTTTGATCAGGCTGCAATTGATGTTTTTAACCTACGGTTCGGTGTTGTGACTATATCCGTTATTGTGGTGCTTGCTGCATTGGTTTTGAGACTCTGGTTTCTTCAGGTGTTAAATGGCCCCGCATACAGGATTCAGTCAGAGAACAATCGCATTCATCTTCAAAAACTCCCACCGTTTAGAGGGATGATTTTCGACCGGAATGGCGACCTCCTTGTAAATAATCGTCCTTCATATGGTCTGTATATCACTCCGGAAGACGTTCAGGATTCTGAACAGCTAATAAAAAGCCTTAAAATGTTAATTGATATTGATACCGGGTTTGTAAGACACAAGCTGGATTCTGTTCCGCGCAGGTATACATATGCCCCCATTCTTGTAAAAAATGGAATTTCCAGGGAGGAGCTTGCAGTTCTTGAGACAAATTTGTTTAATCTTCCAGGAGTAATGATTCAGGTAAAACCCCAGAGAAATTATATCTATGGTGAGCTTGCCTCTCACATAATAGGTTACCTTGGAGAGATCAGTGAACGCCAGCTGAAAAGCGGCATGTATCCGGACAATAGCCCCGGGGACTATATCGGTAAATACGGGGTTGAAGGGATCTGGCAGACTGCCCTTAACGGATTAAGTGGCGGTAGTCAGATGGAAGTTGATGCGGCTGGCAGGAAACTCAGGGTTCTTTCAAAACAATCCCCTGTTCCTGGACGGAATATTTCCCTGACAATAGATAAAGAGCTGCAAATGCTTGCTGAAAAGATGATGAAAGATAAAAAAGGTGCAATAGTAGCCATGAAACCTGATAATGGAGAGATACTGGCCATGGCCAGTATCCCTGCATTTGATCCTAACCTGTTTATTGGAGGAATTGGCCATGCCGAATGGCAGAGAATAGGTCTTGGAAAAGACTCTCCATTGCAGAACAGGACTGTATCGGGACAGTATGCCCCAGGATCTGTTTTTAAAATCGTAGTGGCCCTGGCCGGATTGGAAGAGGGGGTTATTGAAGCTGATGAGGAGATCATCTGTCCTGGAAGTTATACCCTGGGAAACCGCACATACAGCTGCTGGCTAAAGGGTGGACATGGAAGCATCGGCTTTCACAGGGCAATGAGGGAATCCTGTGATGTCTATTTTTATAAGCTCGGCAAACGCCTTGGTGTTGAAAAGATAGCCTATTACGCGAGGATGTGCGGCCTGGGCAAAAAGACGAATTTTGCGCTAAAAAATGAGATGCCCGGACTTATCCCTACAAATGAATGGAAGCTTGAAAAAAAGGGGGTTCCGTGGCAACCCGGGGAGACTGTGTCAATGTCGATTGGCCAGACCTTTGTCCTGGTGACGCCCATTCAGGCAACGAGATTGATTGCGGCTATATTCAACGGCGGAAGGATCTATGAGCCCAAGATTATTCAAAGGATAGGAAAGAAGAACAAAAAAGTCCTTGGGATTGAGCCCGCCCTGATGGGAGAAATAGAGGCCGATCCGAAAAATCTGGAACTGATAAAAAAAGGGCTTATTGCTGTTGTTAATGAGCCCCATGGCACAGGTTCCAAGGCAATGGTTCCAGGTGTTATCATAGCAGGCAAGACAGGTACAGCACAGGTTATATCCCTTCCCCGTGACAGGGATGAAGAAATCGAGGAAGAAATCCCCCTCGAACATAGAGATCATGCGTGGTTTGTTTGTGTTGCCCCGGTTGAAGATCCCCAGATTGCAATTTGTGTGCTGGTAGAGCACGGCGGGCATGGCGGAAGTGCTTCAGCGCCTATAGCTGCTGAGATGATAAAGGCTTATCTGGAGTGATCTGTGTTAATTTTCGGATCATCTCCCAATTAGTTGATCGATGATCAGGGTTCAAGGGTTCAAGAATTCTAGGGGTCAAGTGAAAAGCACAATAATTACAACCAGGTGAACATATCGAAGCATTATGTTTTTCAAAACTTTATAAACTGCCTTTAGAGGGGATATAAGGTTGTTAAAGTG
>JAFDJA010000214.1 GCA_019307745.1 Deltaproteobacteria bacterium
CCATAATGGTCGGCATGAATGGCCACGGGGATTGTTATACCGAGTTCATTGCATGCGGCATCCACCTGCCTTGCAAGGTTCCAGAAATTCGTAGCACAATATGCGCCTGATCCGCCTTCTGATTTTGCAATTTCGATTATAATGGCAGCATTGGCCCTTTGAGCAGCCAGTAGAGTTCCCCTGATGACAAAACTGTTTCTTCCATTGGCAGCAATTGTCATGGCATTGCCTTTTGCGATCATTGCCCGGTCTATGGCCTTGCCGCTAACAATCAATGCCTTGGAATTAGGGAAAAGACGGGATATATTAGGTGGACGTCCGATCTGCAGTGCTTTTTCAAAATCCGCGGTATTTAACATGGTGATCCTCCTTTTTGGATTGTTAAATTTAAGATCAGTACCTTTATTCCAAGATACCATATTATTCCTTTCAGCTTTCAAGGAATACATAAGGCATGGAAAAACAATAAATTGGGAGAAACTCCTCTTTCAATTGGGCTACCCACACTTTTAAGACAATGGAACAACCTCTGTCAAGCCTGAATTGACTTGCCTTTTCCAGACACGAAAAGAAGGCATAAAATCCTTCTCCACTTGTATCCTCAAATTCCCCCGACACTTTTGGTATGATCCTGTTTTTTTCAGGTGCCTGCCGCCCATAAAATATGCTGTCGCCTTCTCTGCGGGGATCTGGTATATACGGATAATACAACATATGTTCATCACTAATACAGGACATTAATTGTCTGGTTTAATGATCAGGAGATTGTAATGAAGGTCGGAATCTATCAGAACTATCCTCAATTTGGAAAGACAGAAGAGAATGTCGGCCATGCCCTAGAAGAGTTAGGCAAAGTGGATGCAGACCTCATGGTCCTGCCGGAGCTCTTTAATACAGGGTATCAGTTTGTCTCAGAGGAGGAGGTCTTTAATCTTGCGGAAGAGATCCCCGCAGGCATGACCTGCCGGGCCATGACAGGGCTTGCCCGGAAAAAGGGGCTCTTCCTGGTGTTCGGACTCGCGGAGAAAGACGGAGACAGGTTATATAATTCAGCCGCGGTTATAGGGCCAGATGGGTTAATAGGTAAATACCGCAAGATCCATCTCTTTGATGAGGAGAGGTCCTTTTTCTCCCCGGGGGATACAGGATTCAGGGTTTTTGACATAGGAAAGGCCAGGATAGGTGTGATGATCTGCTTTGACTGGTGGTTTCCCGAGGCCTCAAGGGCACTGGCTATTATGGGGGCGGATATAATCTGCCACCCCGCCAATCTTGTACTTCCGGGCTGCCAGCAGGCCATGACAACGCGCTCTCTGGAAAACGGTGTCTTTTCAGCAACCGCAAACCGTATAGGTGTGGAATCAAGAGGCGGCAAAGCAGCTTTGACATTCACAGGAAAGAGCCAGGTCCTTAACTGTAAAGGTGAATTCCTAACCGGCCTGGAAAGGGACAGGATCGGGATTTCAACTGTGGAGATAGATGTCACGCAGTCCCGTGACAAAACAATTGCCCGGCAGAATAACCGGTTTCTTGACAGGCGGCCGGAATTTTATGGATCCCTCACGAAAAAATAATATCTGATAATCACGACTGACTTGTCATTTTTCCACATGCGATCCTCAGAAACACAATGCACCGTAATAAAATCCCTGCCTGAAAAGCAGGGGAATCAGCATTATTTTTTTTTACCCTTGACATCATACACGGCAATTATAATATTGTACATTATTCGTGTCGGGACGTGGCGCAGTCTGGCAGCGCACCTGAATGGGGTTCAGGGGGTCGGAAGTTCAAATCTTCTCGTCCCGACCATTAAAATCAACAGTTTATAGGTTCACCGAAATAGAAGAATTTGCGGATGTGACACATTTGTGTCACTTTTTTTCGGTAAATGATTGAGGAGCGGTTAATCCATTCAAAAGATTGACCGCTTTTTTATTCCTGCTGAGGCGGGCATATCCAGAAATAATTGTCATTGTCTTATGTCAGAGTATCTCCAGAAACTCTTTTAAAGATGCCCCATTCATAATTATATTGCTCGCACATGTGTGCCTATTCAAGGCTCTTAAATTCTAATCATCCCACTCTTCCATTATTTTTATTAATTGATCAGGTCTTTTTAGTTAATTTTTATATATCAAAACCAACAGCCTGGGCCGTGAATTTGGTGTTGATTATAAAACTAAGATGCTTATCTTAAATACGGGAGAGGATCATATCCCTTCCCCCTTGTAAAAGCCCCCTGAGTTCCTTCTGGGCTTGGGGGGCTATCAATTTTCTATTAATGAAAACAATCCTGGTTTCTTAATCCGGATATAAAAGAATTCAAGTTTTTTATTAGGTTCCTCAGTTGATGCTGAGAAGACTCAAGAGCTAGATGTTAGATGTGTGAAAAGCGGAGATTAAAACAAGACCAAAAGGATCAGATCAAATATTTGCCCGGCATCTTTTAGTCTTGTTTTTTTTATAATAAAGAGTTAGCTTGCACTCTGTTCAGGGGTTATACTGAACCGTACTGACTGAAAAAGGTCAAAAATCCGTATGGCGTTTCCGGATTGCAGAGCCCTTGATCCTGCCAATTGACAGGTACTCGGGCAACTGCCCCACCTATCCGGATATATAATCAAAGAAGAGGAGTAATAAAATGAAGCTATCTCCCGGATTTTTTTCAATTAAAATTTTTATAGTTATTCTTCTATCTTTCGGCCTGGTGTGGAATGGATATGCTGGAGGCGGCAAAAAAAAAGGTAGAAAAAAAAGAGTAGTCCATATCCCCGAAAACCAGTTTATCTCACCTGACCATAATTCCAAAACATGGGCCGTACGTTTGATGCCGGATACAAGCGAATCCCTGGATACCACAGAGGTCTTTGGAGAAGATTCGGATTATATTATCAATCCACAGTCATTCACAGACAATAACGATGAAACAGTTACGGATAATGTGACCGGCCTTATGTGGCAGAAAGGCGAGGGCGGGGAGATGACCTGGCAGGGTGGTATGGGATACTGTAACAATCTGGGTATAGGAGGATATGATAACTGGAGACTTCCTGGCAGTATGGAGCTCATTAACCTCGTTGATCACGGCAATCCCATGTTAAACGATGTCTTCACACGCTCCGAAACAGCAGAATACTGGTGGACATCCAGCATGCAGGCAAATAAGGCGGACACATCCGCGTGGGAGGTAACAAAAATGGTGGCACAGGTGCTAAATTCTTCTCTAGATCAAAAAGCGCGGGCGGCGATTTAATAATTTATGTACGCTGCGTACGTGATCCATCAAAACCCAGGATTGTAACAGAGCATTTTACAGTAAACAATGATGGCACGGTGTTGGACAACTCAAACGGTCTAATATGGCAGCAGGCTGATGGGGGAAAACATGCATGGGAAGATAGTCTGAAATACTGTGAGGCCCTTGATCTGGCAGGAAAGGATGACTGGCGACTGCCCAATGTCAAGGAATTGAGATCCATGTGTGATGAAACGCTCATGTACCCTTCTCTTGACAAGCGGGCATTTCCTGACATTAATGCGGCCCATAGCTACTGGTCTTCTTCTTATGAGAATCATCAACCTACCCGGGGATGGATGGTAACGATGGTAGACGGTAAAATTGAACACCCGGATAAATCTGAAGAGCTTCATGCTCGCTGTGTACGCGGTGGTGATAAGCTGCCTTAGATATTATTGCGCCAGCTGTGGTATCACAAGACAGGCATATACTACCAACAATTTTGTCGGATTACCTGTTCTCCTCTCGACATATTTTTCCAAATCTGTTTTAATCAAATGGAAAAATTACAATGTTGTCCTAAAAAAATACCTTTATTTCAATACCTTAAACATTTTCAGGTCTTATGGCATGAGTTCTGCAATAAACAGGTTTAAGGTAAAAGCTTGTTATTCGTGCCAGGAAGTTGTTCTCGG
>JAFDJA010000105.1 GCA_019307745.1 Deltaproteobacteria bacterium
CTCACTGATGATCAGAACCTCCTCAGCACTATTGAATTGGCGCCCTTAGTACCCCAATGGGCCGGCTTTGAAACAGAGGTTGGAGAGATCAAAGGCAAGCAGGGTCTTTCGACCGTTGAAGAGGCCCTCTTCCTGATCCAGGGCCTGAACGCCCATGATATTTTTCCAGACTGGATAGCCCTTAACAATGGAACCACTCATGGTATCGAGGCCAGCGACGCGGGCATTCAAGTGCCGCTTACAAAAGAGATTCATGAATCTCTTTCCAGATACAATATTTCCGGCGCCCAGCATGGGACCTCTGGTAACAATTCAGACAGGCTCCGGAGCATAGTCAGTGAGACAAGGACTACAAAGGCTAATGTGGCCACTGCCCTGCAGATGATCTCCTGGGGTGTCAAAGTGAATGAATATGGAAACGCCATCCTTGATGACAACGGGGACTTTATTAAGATTGCTGATGACGGGGCATCAGAGGCGGTATGGAATGATATGGTGGAATACGCAAGTGCCAATGGTATCAAGGGGGGAAATTACAAGAAGCTGAACCTCCCATTTGAGAACAAACTGACAGGGCAGTCTGCGGAGATCAGAGAAAGGATGGTTAAGGGCGTTGAAGACTTTGTATATGACCTTCTTGTCAATGTATTTATCGCAGGTGAAACAGCACCCCTGGCCATTGATGCGATTATCAGCGCAGGCTCCGGTGATATAGGACCAAAGGTTAGCAGGATCGAAGATCCTGCTGAATGGACAGAGGCGAAGATCAAAGAAAGAGCCGCGGCAATTTCACATGATAAAGGTCCGGAAGGGGACTTTGACGATTAACGGGGAGGCATTACATATTGGGTATGGACGCTGAATCACATCTATGGATCAAGGATATTCAGGATCACGATGATGTGCGGGATGTTTATCTTGTTAAGACAAAAGGGCTGGGATCGACAAAAAACGGTGCGCCATTTCTGACCATTACTCTGGCCGACCGTACAGGCGATATTGCGGCCAGGGTATGGGACAGGGCTGAGGCGCTTTCCACTCTGTTCTCTGAAGGTGATATTATAAAGGTCCAGGCACAGGCAACCAGTTACAGGGAGCAGACCCAGCTTAATATCCTTGATCTACAAAGATCTGAAGAGGAGGCAGATCCTTGCCTTTTTCTGGAATCCTCGCCCTTTGATACTGCAGAGATGTTCATGTCTTTGAAAAAGATTATCAGCCAGATAGAGAATAGCCATTTGAAAATTCTCACTGACAGATTCCTTTCAGACAGGGATTTCACCTCTCTTTTTCAAAAGGCGCCGGCTGCGAAAAATTTTCATCACAACTATATAGGCGGCTTGCTTGAACACACCCTCTCAGTATGCAGTCTGATCCTTTCAATTACGGAACACTATCCGAATTTGAACAGGGATCTCATGATTGCGGGGGGATTTTTCCATGACATTGGAAAGATAAGAGAATTTAAATTCAGCTCCAACATAGACTATACAGACGAAGGGCGTCTCCTTGGCCACATGATTATCGGCATCTCCATGTTGGATGAAAAACTGGTAAAGATCAAGGCCTTCCCAGAGGAAACAGAACTGCGTCTGAAGCATCTTATACTCAGTCATCATGGGGAGTTTGAATTCGGCTCTCCCAAAAGGCCCAAATTCCTTGAGGCATTTGCCCTTCATCAAGCTGATGACCTCGACGCAAAGATAAAAGGACTGGGCCGGTACATGGAAAATGACAGGAAAGAAGGATCTTGGACCGACTTCAACAGGATGTTTGAGCGATATTTTCTCAAGGGGGGCATTTTGGAAAAGACCAGACAGGAAAAATCCGCGCCAGTATCTCCGGAAGAGAGTCCGCAGGCAGCTCTTGATTTCGGGTTATAGATAATGCCCCGAACAGCCGGCTGAAAGGTGCTTTTTACGCGCCAACGTGGGAAGGTGCCAGAAACAGAAAAGGATATTGAACGATTTGACATTCAGACCATAAAACGATTCTCTCCTCCCTGCCCCGAGTTCCCAGAATCAGTAAGCTTAATGCTCACAAAATTCAGACTTTAATATACCTTAAAAGTTTTTGCCTGTTTTTTTTGCTGTGTTTTAAGCTGCTTACCCTCGGGATTAAGCCTTGATCCCTGTATGTTATTTTAATAGGAAACAAAACACTTGCCTTAATCTTTCCGTTTTAGCAGTATAGCGATGCTATGACAGGGACAATTAAATATGACGACTAATATCCGGAACGCCCCGGAAAGAGGCAGACGAGTAATCAATTATCTGCGTCTGTCAGTTACAGACCGATGCAATCTCAGGTGTATGTACTGCATGCCGGAAGAGGGTGTCAATTTTGTGCCTCATGATGCGATTCTCTCCTATGAGGAGATGCTGCACCTGGTGGAACTGTGTGTCAGAAAAGGTATCCGCAAGGTCAGGCTGACCGGGGGAGAACCTCTGGTTCGAAAGGGTTTCGTGGGTTTTCTCAAAAACCTCGGGAAAACAGAGGGACTGGATGAGATATCCCTAACCACCAATGGCGTCCTGCTCAAAGAATTCGCAGCTGGAATTCGGGAGGCTGGAATCCTACGGGTAAATATCAGCCTGGACACCCTCCAACCGGAAAGGTTTTTTAGAATTACAGGCAGGGATCTTTTCAAACAGGTCTGGGAGGGTATTCTTGAGGCGGAACAGGCGGGATTCAATCCGATTAAAATCAATGTGGTAGCCATAAAGGGGATCAATGACGATGAGATCGTTGATTTTGCCAGCCTTACCTTTGAAAAGCCTTATCATATACGTTTTATTGAGCATATGCCTGTTAACGGGTCAGGTGGCTGGGGCCATGACAGATTTATATCGTCTAATGAGATTTTGAATAAGGTAGAGTCATTAGGTGAAATCAGGCGGATTGAAAACGGATCAAACCTGGATGGCCCGGCAAATAGATTTATTTTTAAAAAGGGAATAGGAGAGATCGGCCTGATAGAGGCGATGAGCAACCATTTTTGCGGGGCCTGTAACCGTCTGCGCCTGACCGCTGACGGACATTTGAGGAGCTGTCTCTTTTCTGACAATGAGATTGACATAATAGGGCCTCTAAGGAAGGGAAAGGATGATGACACCATCCTTGAATTAATTGAAAAAGCGATTGGAGAGAAACCCGAAAATCATGAAATCCTCAGTCAGGAGCCTAGAAAATGTGTCCGCCGGATGTCCAGCATTGGCGGATAAGGTCTGGGCGGAAAAAATGTATCGATTATATCTGCCCAATATTAAAGGAAACCCTTGAGAATTAATACAGGATTTGATCTGCCATGAAAATCTTAATCTATCTTATCGGGCTTGTCCTTATTGTTGAAGGGATCCCCTATTTTGCCTTTCCGGATAAAATGAAAAAGTGGATGCGCCTGATTCAGGAAACCCCTGACTACCAGCTCCGGATCATGGGATTTATATCCATGTGTATTGGACTGTTGATAGCCTATCTTTTTGGTGAATAAAATCCTTTGACTTTGGATGGCATTTTGTTTAGGTTGTGAAATTTAAAAATAATATCAGATGTTTAGTATAGAAAATTACGATTATGATCTTCCGGGTGAACTGATAGCACAGTCACCGGTTTCAGACAGGGACGGATCACAGCTCCTTCTTATTGATCGCGCCCGAGAGGCACTCTCAGACCACCATTTTTTTGACCTTCCAGGATTATTGAATCCTGGAGATCTGATTGTGGTGAATAATACCAGGGTTATTTCCGCGCGGCTTTTCGGCAGAAAAGAGAGTGGCGGTAAGGTGGAGATGCTGGTCCTTGAACACCCTGTTCCGGGAGACAGGCAGTCTGATACACGCTGGTGCATGTTAAAGGCTTCAAAGCGTCCAAAACTGGGGAGTCTGCTGTTCTTTGAAAAGGGTGTTTCAGCGCAGGTTGAGGAACTCGGACAGGGGGGTCTTGCAAAGATAACCTTTTCCGGGCCGGTTTCTCTTGACTTACTTATGGATGAGGAGGGCAGTCTGCCCCTGCCCCCATACATAAAAAGGGACTATAAGGCGAATATTCATTCCGACATGGACAGGGAGAGATATCAGACCGTCTATTCCAGCCAGAGAGGGGCAGTAGCGGCCCCCACAGCCGGGCTCCATTTTACAGAGAGGCTTTTAAACAACCTGCGGAAGACAAGGATCTCAATAGCGGAATTGACTCTGCATGTGGGACATGGTACGTTCAGCCCTGTCCGCACACAGGACATCAGGGACCACAAGCTGGGTGAAGAGACATATGAAATTGCCCCTGAAATCGCTGACCAGATCAACCAGGCCAGGGACGAGGGCCGAAGGATCATAGCAGTGGGAACCACGGTTGTAAGGACACTGGAATCCGCGGCAACCGGAGAAAAAAGGATCACTCCAGGTAAAGGCAGGACCGGCCTTCTTATCACGCCTGGTTTTAGATTCAATATTGTGGATGGACTTATAACAAACTTTCATCTCCCCAGATCATCATTGCTCTTTCTGGTATCCGCCTTTACCGGGCTGAAATTTATCCAGGAGGCATACGGCTATGCTGTGCAGAGGAGATATCGTTTTTACAGTTATGGTGATGCCATGCTGATTATCTGAAATTTTTCAGGCAGGGTGCTCCTGGTTCTGCCTATGTTATATTCAATTGCGATTTAAAATACATCATAAGAGCAGCTCATCGCGTGCACGGGTCGGGGAGTTAGAGACAGCTCACGGCCAGTTTGAAACTCCGATCTTTATGCCCGTGGGTACACAGGGAACAGTCAAGGCCGTTTCCCCTGAAGAGCTAAAGACCCTCGGAGCGAAGATAATACTGGCCAACACCTATCACCTGTATTTGCGTCCAGGGCATAACATCGTGGAAAGGCTTGGCGGCCTGAACCGCTTCATGAACTGGGACAGGCCTATCCTGACGGATAGCGGGGGGTTTCAGGTCTACAGCCTCGCAAAACTGAGAAAGATATCTGAAAAGGGGGTCACTTTTCAGTCTCATATAGACGGATCAAGACACTTTATCGGTCCTGAAGAGGCCATTCAGATCCAACAGGCACTTGGCAGCGACATCATTATGGCCTTTGACGAATGCACGCCATATCCTGCTGACTATGAATATGTACTCAACTCGGTAAATCTTACCAGCCTCTGGGCACAGAGGTGTCTGGACAGGAAAAGAGATAACAACCAGGCACTTTTCGGGATCGTCCAGGGAGGCATGTACAACGATTTACGTGAAAAGAGCGCAAAAGAGCTGGTCGCAATGGGATTTGATGGATATGCCCTTGGAGGGCTTTCTGTTGGAGAGGACTGTGAGACCAGAAAAAGGGTGATTGCGGAAACAATCCCGTTTCTACCGGCTGACAGGCCAGTCTATCTTATGGGTGTGGGTAGACCCGAGGATATTATTGAGGCAGTTATGCTGGGTGTTGACATGTTTGACTGTGTCATGCCCACGCGAAATGCAAGAAACGGAACGCTTTTTACAGATAACGGCAGAATAGTCATCAAGAACTCCTGCCATACAGAGGACGGCAGACCGGTTGGTGAAAATTGCGGTTGTTATACATGCGCGAACTATTCGCGGGCCTATCTGCGTCACCTGTTTATGGCTAATGAGCTTCTTGCTTATACATTAAACAGTATTCACAATCTCTATTATTACATCCATCTGATGTCTGACATCCGGAGCGCGATCGAGACAGACAGGTTGGGTGAGTTCAGAGAGGAGTTTTACAAAAAAAGGGAGGTTTCAGAATGAATTCTATAGCATATGCAATGGGAGCTGGCGGGACAGGCGCCGCAGGGGCACAGGCAGGAAATCCTTTGACTGGTTTTCTTCCTATCATACTTATATTCGTTATTTTTTATTTTTTACTCATCAGGCCCCAACAGAAAAAATCAAAGGCGCACAATGCCATGTTGACCCAGCTAAAAAAGGGGGACAAGGTCCTGAGTGCCGGCGGGATTTTTGGTGAGATTACCGGGATTAAAGAGGATGTAGTTACTATGGAGATTGCACCCAAAGTCAGAGTAAAGGTTTCCAGATCCTCTGTTTCGGCCAAGATCCAGAACTAGATCAGCAGTCGGTTTTTTATACGGTATAAGGGGAGAAAAAGGTCATAACTCGAAAAAATGAAACAGCATTGCTGTGCCACCGCCCGAGATGATACTAAATTTTAAGGTCATAATAATCATGAAGGAGTAGAAAGTGTCAAAGAACTTAAGCTGGCGTTTAGGTATAGTAGGTGCCTTGATTGTAATCGCTTTTATTTGCCTGACACCGACAATAAGCAAGGACCTCCCTAAGTGGTGGTTTTTTGGAGAGAATCAGATTCAGCTCGGTCTGGATCTGCAGGGTGGCATGCATCTGGTCCTTGAAGTTGATGTGGACAAGGCCGTTGAGGCGGATCTGGAAAGAGAAATTGAATATATCAAGGATACCTTGAAAGAGGAAAAAATCCGTTACTCTGAAATTTCACCGGACGGTATCTCAGGCATAAATATTAAAAGTGATGGCCGGTCCCTTCACATGGTGCTTGATTCCCGTGAAAAGGATGATATACGCCAGATGGCGGTTGATCAGGCCCTTGAGACCATAAGAAACCGGATTGATCAGTTTGGAGTCACAGAACCTGATATCAGGCCACAGGCTGGTTACAGGATCCTGATTCAGCTCCCGGGTCTTGATGACCCGGAAAGGGCAAAAGACCTCCTTGGCAAGACAGCTCAACTGGAGTTCAGGCTGGTGGATGATGTAAACAGCCTTGAAGATGCCATAAAGGGGAACATGCCACCAGGAAGGGAGATCCTCAAGGATGAACAGGGGGATATGCTCCTGGTTCTAAAGAGGACATCCCTTACTGGCGAATACCTTACTGACGCCCGTGTGGCATTTGATCAATATAATGAGCCATATGTTTCCCTGACCTTTAACAGTAAGGGAGGAAAATCCTTTGAAAGGATAACCGGAGAACATATCGGGGAGCGCCTGGCTATAGTACTTGACAATAAAATCCATTCAGCCCCCAATATCCAGGACAAGATATCGGGTGGAAGGGCCCAGATCAGCGGGAGATTTTCCCTGGAAGAGGCAAAAGACCTGGCTATCGTGCTCAGGGCTGGCGCGCTTCCAGCCCCGGTAAAGATCCTGGAGGAAAGGACTGTTGGCCCGTCTCTCGGGCAGGACTCCATAGACAAGGGTATCAAATCCATGATAATCGGGGGCATTTTTGTTATCCTGTTTATGATCGTCTATTATGGGTTTGCGGGCATTGTAGCGGACCTGGCACTGGTCCTGAACATCTTCTTTATCACGGCTGTTATGTCGGCGTTCAGCGCGACCCTGACTCTGCCTGGTATCGCCGGCATGATTCTCACAGTGGGTATGGCGGTTGACGCGAACGTACTTGTCTTTGAACGGATCAAAGAGGAGCTAAGACTCGGCAAGACCATGAGTGCCGCCATCGATGGGGGCTATGGGAAGGCCATTGTCACCATCCTTGATGCCAATGTCACCACCCTTATCGCGGCCCTGGTTCTCTTTCAATTCGGGACCGGACCTATCAGAGGCTTTGCCGTTACACTCAGCATTGGTATCATCGCGAGCTTTATTACGGCAGTGTTCGTGACACGGGTCGTTTTTAACTATCTGCTCACAAATTTGAACTGGAAATCCATAAGCTTTAGCAGCCCATTTTACAAATCATGGTCCGAGAAGTTTAACATCAATTTTATCAGCAAAAGAAGGTTCGCGTTTATCCTTTCTGTGGCAATGATCTTTGTGACTTGCTGCCTTCTGGTATGGCGGAACGGACCCAATTACGGGGTGGATTTTTCCGGAGGTGTAATGGTCCGCGTGAAATTTGACTCACAGCAGTCCACTTCGGCGATCCGTGAAGCACTCCGGGTTGCTCAGTTGCAGGACAGCACAATACAGGAATCCAATCAAGGCGGAGACAGCATGTACCTGATAAGGGCCAGTGAAACTGATGGTCAGCTGGGAGGCTTGAGCGAAAAAATAAAAGGAGCCCTGACCGGCTATTTTGGAGGGGGTGTGGAGATACAGAGCGTGGACATGGTAGGCCCAAAGGTCGGAAATGACCTGCGGCAGAAGGCCATGCTCGCCATATTTTACGCCCTGCTCTTTATTGCAATCTATATTTCAGGCCGTTTCGAACTGAAATGGACAATGAGTATTGTCATGGCTGTATCGCTGTTTATAGTAGTCTCCCTTGTCGCAAAGTTTAATATAAGCATGACATGGCTTATAGTTGTCGCACTTCTTGTCACAATCGGCCTCTGCTGGTTTCTTAAGCTGAAATACGCGATGGGAGCAATCATCGCACTAATCCATGATGTTGCTATTACTGTAGGTGTTTTTGCACTTACTGACAGGGAAATTTCCCTTGCCATTATTGCCGCGTTTCTTACCATAGTGGGGTACTCCCTGAATGATACTATTGTTGTGTTTGACCGGATCAGGGAAAACCTGAAACGTTTCCAGAGAAAGAGCCTTATAGAGGTAATGAATATCAGCATCAATGAGACACTGAGCAGGACAATACTTACCTCTCTTACCACATTCATAGTGGTTGTCTCCCTTTTTGTCCTGGGCGGTGGTGTTATTCACGATTTTGCCTTTGCAATTTTAATCGGCATACTGGTTGGTACATATTCCTCCATTTTTGTGGCAAGCCCTATTTTGCTGTTGTGGGAGCGCAAATTTGCCGGGAACGAAAAATAAGGGGTGAGAATCAGTACGGTGGTGTCATAAACCCCGGCAGTCAGCCCTGGCGCTTAAACGTATACAATGCCGGATATCAGGTATTCCATTAATATGGAGCATCCGGTATCCGGCTTTTTTGTTTTAAGGATTTACCTTGATAAAAAGAAGACAGATAAAAAGAAGACCACACACATTAAAAAAGGGCCTTCTGATACCTTTGTTTTTGCTGCTTATAATTCTGGTGGCAGGCTGGTGGACGTGGTCTTACCTGTCTAATACCAGTAATCCCCAATTCAATTATCTGAAAATCAGCAGAAACTCTGAGCCAATAAAAGTTCTGAATGGAGAGAGTATTATTCTCAGTCCGCGGGACAGGATCAAGATCCTGGACACCTCCACCAACCTCTTCCTTGACCGTGGAATCACCCTCTTTACCAGTACCCTGGATGTCAATATCCTCCTGTATAAAGAGGTGATCCTTGCAGATCTGTTACCAAACAAAGATATTTTTAAGAGATATGTCTTTACCCTGGATGTAAATCTGGGTAATCAGAAAATCGGCTATATTGATATGGTTATTGAGCCGGGTTTGTCAGACTGGCTGAATAAGGCGAACAGGGCTATCGGCAGCAAACGGAAAACCCTTGTTCTGGAGGATGCGCTTCAGCTTTATCCTGACAATATGGATATTAAAAAGAGGCTGCTCAACGAGTACAGGGGGCAAAAAAAGTGGCAGGAGGCGGCCCTGATCCTTGAGGAGACAGCCAGACAGAACCCAGGTATAGATGTTTACGAGGAGCTTATTGAGGTCTATAAGGCCCTTGGTCAGGAAGACCTGATAATAGCAACCCAGAAAAGGCTCATTGAACTTGATCCGGAGAATAGTGAGCTGCGTTTTCAGCTTGCAACTTTGCTGGAAGAGGCAGGGAAATCAAGAGATGCCATCGTAGAGTATGAGGCCCTCCTTAAGGTGACATCACAGCAGGATGCTCTCCCCCTATACCTGATCCTGGGCTATCTGTACAACACCACAAAACAGTATGAAAAGGCTATTCCCTATTATCTCAAGGCTCTTGAACTGAATAAGGAGGATGTAAATCTATACCATAACATCTCTTATCTATATGAAAAAATCGGGCAGCAGAAAAAGGCGGACGAATATCTTGAAAAAGCTGTCGAGAGAAACTCAGGGGATACCAGGAGTCTTCTGGAACTTGCAGACAGGCTGATAGAACAGGAAAGTCTTACCAAGGCGGACAAGTATCTTGATAAAGCACTGGATAGCGATCCAAGATCAATTACCGCCCTGTTACTTAAGGTAAAGATTGCTGAAAAGAGAAAGGATCAGGGTGACATAAAGGGCCTGTATAAAAGAATACTGGCCATTGATCCTCATATGATGACACTGGTATATAATCTTGGTGTCATGGAATATAATGATGGAAATTTTTCAGACGCACTTCCCTATATGGACAGGTATACCAGATATTACCCCAACAAGATAAGCGGCCATGAATTTTTGTTTGAAATATATAAGAAACAGAAAATGGATGACTTTGCCTATAAAGAGGCACAAATGCTTAGCAAATTAAAGCCCGGTGATATCAGCCACTACAGCTATATCTTTGAATATCTTAACAGCAGACGGAAATATACTGAGATAATCACGGCCATGGAAAAGGGTCTCAATGTTAATCCCCGGAGTATTACCCTCAGAAAGTATCTGATACTTGCGTATCTGAACAATGGCGAGGATGACCTTGCCATTGACGAGATAAATGAGATCCTAAAGGTCAATCCTAAGGATATCTCTTTATTACTTCAACTGGCCCGGCTATATGAAAAGCAGGTAAGATATAGTGAATCTGCAGGCATCTATAAAAAAATTCTGGCGGTTTTTCCTGAACATAAAGAGGCAAGAGAGGCATATCCTGCCATACTGATGAAGTATACAGGTCAGCTGGAACGGGGAGGTGAGTATCAGGAGGCCCTGGATATCTGCAAACAAGTCATGGATATATCCCCTGGCCATAAAGAGGCAGAAGATACCTATTTGAGACTTAAGATCAAAGTACTCTCGAACTCGACAGGCAAGTAACCTGTATTTTGAATAAATACCCTGAAAAAACAGACTGCTCATACACCAAGAAGGGAAGAACCCTGTTTTTGTCAAAGCCTGAGGATTATGTCGTTTACAAAGAAGGAAAAGCCCCATTTTCATGTCACTGCCGCCCTGGTCATGAGGGATGACAGGCTGCTTATCTCAAAACGTCCTGAAGGAAGCCATCTCGGAGGGCTGTGGGAATTTCCAGGAGGGAAACAGGAAGAAGGGGAAACCCTTGAGGATTGTGTTGAAAGGGAGATCATGGAAGAGCTGGGAATCCGGATCCAGGCGGAGAAGCTCCTGTTATCTGTTATTCATGAGTATCATGAAAAGTTTATCACTCTTTATTTTTTTCAGTGCAGCCTCCTTGACGGGGAACCAATATCTCTTGATAACCAGGAGATAAAATGGGCAGAGATTAAGGATCTCAAGCAATACAGGTTTCCGCCACCTGACCAGAAAATTGTTGCATGCATGACCTCTGGGTTGTTTCCCTGATTTATTCGCCATATTTCAGCCTATTTTTCGGATACCGCACCAACAATACATCAATTGATCACTGCCGGAGCCTTGTATAATTAATTGAGACGGAAGGGCTTATAAAAAAGGCCTGCAGCTGCCTTCGATTCATTGATGAGATTACTCAGGTGCCTGGTGGATCTTGCCCGGGTTCTTCCAGTCAGGAGTAATATTACATTATTGCAGACCCTAGCTTCCCTGAACTGTGTTATTTACTGTTCATTGCAGCAATGAGCCGGAAGATCAGTCAGGCTAGGGGAAGCCGCACAAAGAAAGTGCTTCCCTCGCCTTCTTTGCTGTCTACTTCAATACTGCCTTTGTGATTTTCCGCAATGAGCTTGCAGATAGCCAGCCCAAGGCCGCTACCGCCTTCCGAACGTGAACGCGCCTTGTCAACCCTGTAGAAACGTTCAAACACATAGGGAAGGGCAGATTCCGGGATCCCTATTCCTGAATCTGACATAGTTGCGACCGCGGTATCTCCCTCCCTGCGGAGCGAGACGGATATGATTCCACCCTTGTCAGTATATCTGATCCCATTTTGCAACAGATTCATGAACAGCTGTTTCAATTGCATTGCGTCTCCATTGATTATTAAATCTTTTACCTGATCCAGATGGAGTTCCAGCTCCTTGTCCCTGCATAGTACCTCCCCATCCTTTTTAAATTCTCTGAGAAACCTGCCCAGATTGATTTCTTGAAAAAGGACCTGTTCTCTATTGGAGTCGCCGCGGGCAAGCATCAGGAGCTGATTGATAATATTAGACATGTGCCGAGTCTCCTGGGCGACCAGTTCCAGAGAGCGCTGGTAATCCTCTTCACTTCTGGGCCGCTGGAGCATAAAGGTGGATTCTGCCTCGATTACTGCCAGGGGTGCGCGTAATTCGTGGGATGCGTCAGCTGTAAATTCCTTTTGCCGCAAAAATGCCTTTTCCAGCCGTTCGATCATGTTGTTGAGTATTCTAGCCAGCCATCCCAGCTCGTCTTTGGTATGGACAGTAATTCTCCCGCTGAGATCGCTCTCTCCGATATCTCTGGCAATGCGGGTTATCTGATCAACAGGTTGAAGCGCCCTCCTGGCCAGAAACAGACCGCCTGCCCCTGAAAAAAGCATTGTAACAGGTATAAAGATCAACAGGGTGTGCAGCAGCCCATCCAATGTCTGTTCAATATTTTCTGTTGATCGCCCGATAATGAGTATTGCCGGTTTCTTCTGGTTATTTGGCGGGCGAGGGGGGGGATTCTGCTTTCCTGAACCTCTCTTTGCCTTGCCTGATTTTTTCCCTGACTTGTTCGAATTTCTGGAATTTGGACCAGGTCTCTCCGGGAGGGGTCGTTTCATCTTATTTACGGATCCTTTTCCTGAAGAGTCAACCATATCATTTGAGAAAGGAACAGCATAGACTCGGATATGTCCACCTGTTTGACTGTCAATTGTGTTAAAAGATTTTAGTCCGGCAAGGGTTTGGGCCAGGAGTTCTTCGCTCACAGGGATATCATTACTCCTGAAAGAGATATGGGTCAGTTTCGTGTTATCCCTGGGATAATAGTAGATGTTGATGAACTCCGCGACATCTCCTTCAAAACGGCCCTCTTTGACTATTGTCAGTATATCACGGAAGTTCAAAATCTGTGACGCCCGGCTTTGAAGTGAAGCATCGAGTTCTGTGTGCAGGATATGGGCAAGGTTGAAATACACACCAATACTCAACAAAAACAACAAGACTCCCAATATGGCCAAATACCATATGGTAAATTTGAATTTAAGGCTTTGAAAAATGTTCATATAATGACTATTCAATTTCTTTTAACCTGTATCCAGCGCCCCTGACGGTCTGAATTATAGTTTTTCCCTCAACCGGGTGAATTTTTTGTCTTAGTCTGCGGATATAGACGTCTACAAGGTTTGACATGCTGTCAAAATCATAATCCCAGGCATGCTCCTCAATCATGGTACGCGTAATAACCATGTTGGGATGTCGCATGAAATAATCGAGTATGATATATTCCTTGGTGGTCAACTCTACGGCCTCGTCTTTCCAGGAGACCTCCCGTGTAAGGGTGTTAAGTGTAAGATTCCCGACTTTGATTTCAGGCGTCTTGGTCATTCCATCCCGCCGTAAAAGGGCGCTGACACGGGCCAGAAGTTCACTGAAAGCAAAGGGCTTGATCAGGTAGTCGTCTGCCCCGGAGTTCAGGCCTTTGACCCTGTCCTCTACCGCATCTTTGGCTGTGAGAATTAGGATTGGCGTGTTCACACCTTTTACGCGCAGGTCCCGGCACACGGCAACACCATCCTTTTTAGGCATCATTACATCAAGAATGATCAGGTCATACTCGTTGACCTCGGCACAGTACTCACCATCTTCTCCATTATAGGCAAGGTCAACAGCATATGCCTCTTCCATAAGTCCTCTCTTAACAATTCCGCAGAAACGCCGGTCATCATCAACAACCAAAATTCTCATAGACAATATCCCCGTTTAGTATTTATCCATCAATAATAGGTAATGAATTCTTTCACGTCAAGATGAACAGAAGATGAATTTAAAATAAATTTCCATATAAGCTTTTAAACTCAGAAAAAAAGATCCACGGTTGAGAGGGTTCTGAGAGTTCTCCTTTCAAAGTGACGCAATCCTTTCTGAAGAGCTTAAAAAGGGGAAAACATTGTGTTTTGGCATGGAAATTGAATAAAAACATTCTGTATTAAACAGAGAAAAATCTACTTGTCGCAAAGTGTAACATTTGAATCCGGGCTCGCATAATATCACTGGCATAGGAGTGAAGCGGTCAGGTTTAAGTGCATGGTGGTTTGGACCATATTGGCAATTAATTGACAATATTAATTGGGGTTTTTTTGACGATTTTTAAAACAATAATTTTAAACTCATATAATATTACAGGACTGAGGGGGAGTCAATAATATGGAAAAAATTGTGTTAAAGGGAGATGTTTCCGGTGGCAACCGGTTGGCGGAACTGATGAATGTCCTTTTTCCTGAATGTGAGATTCAGATTCTTGAACAAGACTTGGATAACCATCAGGATAAAAATGAGCCTCTGGCTTCGAAGGCGCGTATATAAGATTCAGCCTGAGGAACGGATTAGGGGAAAACGGCTTGCCTTCCTCTGTTATGAGCTGAGCAGTGACCTTACAAGAGGGAGGGAAGGTGAATCCTCAAAATTTTCGATAAATTCTTTAAGGATCTCCTCCGATTTAGCCTTATTGTCTGTCAATCTATATACACGGGCCAGACTAAGCATCGCCTGCTCCTTGAAAAAATCCTCAGTGCCCTCAGTGATCTGCTCCAGAGTTTCGATAGCCCTCGGATATTCTCCCTTCTCTTCATAGCAGGATGACAGGGCAAGCCGTGTCAGCTGTTTGCGGGGATCTCCTTCAGGAATGCCGTCCATAAATTGTTGGTACATTGTTATCGCCTCATCAAATTTCCCTTCCAGCAATTTGAGGTAGGCCACCTGGGGTATTGCAAGTTGAGCCGCATCAGAAGACCCATACTCGTTGATAACTTTATTGAAGAGCTCTACGGGCTTTTCCAGTTCATACCGGCCTTCATCTGTTTGCATATTCCTTATTATTGTCTGATATGCGGCACTATAGGCCTCAAGTCCTTTTTCGTTGATCCTATTTCCATACCAGTTAAAACCTACCCCAATAACTACCAGGACAGCAATTGCTATCCCGATGTTTATCAGAAGCTGGGAATTTTGTTTTATAAACGAGAGTATTTTTCCTGATGTAAGGAAAAACTGATCAGGCTCTTTCAACATCTCTTTGCGTGTTTCCTTTTTTGGGGACATGATGCGGATTCCTCTATTATTCTTCATTAAATGTCAGATTTATCTAACAAAAGTCGGATAGTCCGTCAAGGGAAAAAGGGATTTGGGGTTTTTAAGGGTCTTCTCTGTCGTGTTTTTTTACATCTTGAAAATTTAAATAATTGAGGCCTTGCTTATAGCATCATATAACCTTGACACCTGAGTCCCTGAGAATTAGTATTACAGTGCTTAGCGGCCAGTTAATTTCTATCCAGAAATGGCCTTTTTCCGCATTTCTGAATTAGAAACCACCTAGTGTCTTCAATTCATTTATGGATGGGCACCAGTTAAGAATTGAGCAGTGTTATACCGGACTAACTGATTATTTGGAGAATTCTATGTCGAATGTAGTAATTGTAGGCTCCCAGTGGGGAGATGAGGGTAAAGGCAAGATTGTTGATCTTCTGGCATCACGGACAGACATGGTTGTCAGGTTTCAGGGAGGAAATAATGCCGGACATACACTGGTAGTAAACGGCGAGCAGACAATCTGTCATCTCATACCTTCCGGAATTCTTCACGGAGATAAAATGTGTATGATTGGAAACGGGGTTGTTGTCGATCCCGAAGTTCTCCTGGGAGAGATGAAACATCTAGTTGAAAAAGGACTGGTCATAAATCCGGATAACTTATGCCTGAGTGAAAAGGCCCATCTTATTATGCCCTATCACCGGGCAGTTGATCTTGCAAGAGAGACTGCAAAGGGCGAGGATAAAATAGGCACAACAGGCCGGGGAATAGGCCCCTGCTATGAAGATAAGGCCGGCAGAAGAGGGATTAGGGCCATTGATCTTTTGGAACCGGATGTATTGGATGAGAAGATCAGGGAAAATCTTAAGGAGAAGAATTTCCTCCTCACAAATTTTTTCAACGCCGATCCCCTGGAGTATCAGCCCTTGTTTGACAAATGTCTTGAAATGGCAGAGGACTTAAAGTCATACATCAAAAACATTTCCTTTGAGATCGATAATGGTGTAAAAGCCGGAAAAAAAATACTTTTTGAGGGTGCTCAGGGGACCCATCTTGATATAGACCATGGTACATATCCGTTTGTCACCTCTTCCAATCCTGTTTCAGGTGGAGCCTGTGCCGGCACGGGTGTTGGCCCTGATAAGCTGCACCATATCCTTGGAATCATGAAAGCCTATACAACAAGGGTTGGTTCAGGTCCTTTCCCTACTGACCTTGAGGATGACTCCGGAAGATACATACAGGAGAAAGGTGCCGAGTTCGGCGCTACCACTGGTCGGCGGCGGCGCTGCGGATGGCTTGACCTGGTGATGATGCGGGACTCTATCCGTTATAATGGCCTGACCAGCATCAGCATGACCAAGCTGGATGTCCTTACCGGTCTAAAGACTGTAAAGGTATGTGTGGCATATGAATGTGAGGGA
Source organism: Deltaproteobacteria bacterium (assembly GCA_019307745.1). Classification (GTDB taxonomy): domain Bacteria; phylum Desulfobacterota; class DSM-4660; order Desulfatiglandales; family HGW-15; genus JAFDJA01. The sequence continues at coordinate 16,590 of JAFDJA010000105.1, forward strand.
GAGAGGATCCAAAGCATGCCTGCCAGCCTTAATAAGCTGGCAAAATGTATCCCTGTATATGAAGAGCTGCCAGGATGGCAGGAAGATATTACTTCGGCAAGGTCGCTGGATAACCTTCCCTTGAATGCCAGGGATTATATCAAGAGGATTGAACAGCTGACCGGGGTTTCACTTTCCATTGTCTCGGTCGGTCCGATGAGGGATCAGACGATTGAGATTATTGATCCCTTCTGATATTGATGGTTGTATAAGAGACCCTCTCCATCTCCAGAGGAGATAAAGAAGAATTGTTGTTCTGAACTAATCGACTTTGTTTTCAGCCCGGATTGTTTTTTTGCGATCCGGGTTTGCTTTGATAATGGTTTTACCCCGGATTAGGCGACAACCACCTGCGGGGGAGTAAAATCAGGCCCTGTTTTGACTGGATGGAGTCAGGGTTAAAATTCTATCTTGTACTCTAGTTAACCTTTAACACCGCTATAAGCGGAAAGTCTATACCAGAAAAATGGCTGTCTGTTATGAAAAACAATATGATGTGATAGTGGTGGGCGCTGGTCATGCCGGGTGTGAGGCCGCCCTTG